>NZ_JBSFMS010000006.1:0-108881 GCF_053599675.1 Streptomyces sp. NPDC000880
GCGCGGCCGGGAACTGCGCCCGGTCGTCCACCGCCCGGTCCGGCGCGTGCCGCTCCCACAGTGTCACCGACCTTTCCATCTGGGGCACTCTAGCGAGGACGGCGTAGCGGCGGTGTAAGCGCTGGGGCCACTGCTGGCGGCGAGGGCGGCAGTCCGGCCGGCCCGGTTCCGGACGGCTCTCGGCCGCTGCTCCTCCCGAAAACTTCCCGAAGTTTTGGCGCGATCTTCCTGGGCTCCGGTCAGGGCCGACGGAACCTGGGGCTGCGATACCGCGGCTCAGCAATGCCCCAGGGGGGCCGTACGTCGACTCAGGTCGTCGCCTCGCGTGGGCGGGTGTAAGGCCCGGGGCACAGGTCCGGGTACCCGGCTCTTGCCGCTTCTAGCTCCGCTGCTGCGGCAGCAGGCGCGGTTCAATGCGTTCCTCGACGGCCGAGTCGCCCTCGCGCGCAACGAGATAGGCGCCCTTTCCTGCCACCTCCGTGACCGCTTCAACGAGCTCAGTTCCCCGGTAGACCAGGCCGACCCCGTCGTCGGTGCAGTGTGTGGCAGGCAAGGTGCCGTCCGCGACGAGCTGGTGCACCAGCGGACGGCGCCCCTTGTCACTGTCGTAGTGGACACCGTTGCCGTAGGGCAGGAAGCCGAGTGCGTCCGTGAGCGGCCGTAGTTCGGGTCCGAATGAGTCGGTGGCGCCACCCTGGAACCAACAGATCGATCCCGCACTGACACCGCTGAGCACGACACCGCTCTCCCAGGCGCGACGGAAGATCGCGTCAAGCCCGTGGACCCGCCACACCGCCAGAAGGTTCGCCACCGAACCGCCCATCACCCAGACAACGTCCTGATCGAGGACGGCGCCCTCGACGTCCTCCAGGTTCGGCATGGGGAAGAGATGCAGTGGTGTCAGATCGAAACCGGCGACTCGAGCGGCCTCGCTCATGCGTGCGGTGAAGTGCTCGGCGTCGCCGATTGCCGTACCGACGTACATAACCCTTGGCCGACGTCCATTAACCCCGGACAGGTCGACGGCATGGTGCACGAGAGCATCGAAGGCCACCATTGTGCGGTCCCCGACGCGGTGACCACCTGAGGTAGCGAGAATGGTCGGCTCCGAGGCAGTCATGCCTCGCGATCCTACCCGCCCGAACCACGCGGCCATTTGCGCAGTGAACGTCGGGGCACCCAGGTTAGGAGGACACTGAGCGGTATGGCCCTACCCAAAACGCATCATTGCTCGGCCTGCTCGGACGGTGCCGCGCCGGACACAATCCTTCACGAAGACCTCGTCGTCGGAGCACCGCTGTCCATGGAGGATCTCACCGACGCACAGCGCCTCGAGCGGTTCGCCCGCAAGTATGCCCACGACGGTTGCCAGGTCAGAGAAGTCCGGCGGGTCCCGCACGACACCTTGAGCGGCTACGCCTGGTCCGTCCGCTTCACCGAGAGTTCGTGACAAGTTGATCATCGGGCCGCTCCGGGAGGATACCTGCGAGGAGGAGCCCGGCCCGGGCGCTTGAGTAGGTACTGAGCCCCGGGCAGACAGGATGGGAGCAGGGGGAGGTGAGGCAGTCGCAGCAGCACGATCGATCGGCCTGACATCCCTATTCAGCGACCGGCGGCCACTCGCGAGAACCCGCACGTCACAGGCCCTGGACAGGGATTTCGGCACCCACGGCGCGTTGCGCGCGGAATGCGAGACCCGAGTGCCGGTGTTGTCGTATTGGTGAGCGATTCGTCCAATGATGCCGTTTTCCTCCCGACCGAGCGTGAGCCCGTCCGCGAGCGGCTGGCGGTCGAACGTGCAGGCACGAGCGCGCAGATCGCGGCATTGAGCCGTGACTTCGACGGGATCGTCGAGGCGAATGCCCTGGTGGCGGTGGACGACGAGCACGACCCTGAGGGGTCGAGCACCGCCTTCGAGCGGGCGCATGTCGCCGCGTTGCTGGCACAGGCGCGCGATCATCTGGCCGATCTGGATCGGGCGCTGGAACGGCTGGAGCGAGGCGACTACGGGCGGTGCGAGGGGTGCGGCGAGCCGATCCCGGCGGAACGCCTGGAGGTGCGCCCGGCGGCGAGCACCTGCGTACGCTGCGCCGCGGCCCGCCCCCGCTGACCCGCTCATTTCGATCCGGGCCGGTAGGTCCGGGTCGGGGCGGGGAAGCCGCAGCTCGTGCCGTCGGTCACCTGCACCTCGTCCTCCCACGGCAGGCGGTACCGGCCCGCCGCGAGATCCGTCATATAGGTGTAGGGACAGTCCTGCGCGCCGCTGCGAACGGCCGTGAAGCCGCGGTGGCCGAACTGGTAGATGTTGTTCTCCACACCCCACACCCGGCGTGCCTCGTCCGCCAGACGGGGCCGGACTTCGGCGGTGATGATCTCGTCCGGGCGTCCACCACCGATCACGAGTGGGACACCGTCGAATCCGACCACCGTACCCTCGCCCATCGAGTCGAAGGTGCCATCACTGCCCGACATGCACACGTTCGCCGTGTACATCAGATTACAGAAGGAGTTGGACTGGTTGGTGATACTCCAGGCGTGCCGGATCGGCGCGGTGTATCCCGCCGTACGAAGCATCACATTGGCGCCCTTGTAGGCGGCTTCACGTGCCATCTCCGGGAACATGCCGTCGTGGCAGATGATCAGCGCCAGCTTGCTGCCGTTCGGACCGTCGCAGACAGGAATGCCCAGATCGCCCGGTTCCCACGGCTCGACGGGTGTCCAGGGGTGCAACTTGCGGTAGTACAGGCGCAGCTCACCCTGATCGTCGATGATCAGCCCGGAGTTGTACGGATTCCCGCCGGGGTTGCGCTCCATGATGGAGAAGCAGCCCCAGATGTGGTTCTCCCGGCAGGCGTCCCGGAACGCGGCGACTTCCGGTCCTTCGAGGTCGCACATGATCTCGTCGCTGGTGTCCATGGACAATCCGTGCAGCGCGTACTCGGGGAAGACCACGAGATCCATGGTCGCCATGTTGCGCCGCGCCTTGGCCACCATCGAGCAGATCTTCTCGGTCTGCGCCTTGAGGTCTCCTGGCGTGGCCACCACGGGCAGTTGGAGCTGCACCAGTCCGATGACCACGCCGTCGGGTGACTTGTTCAGTCCGCCCAGTCCGCTCATCGCGAGTTGTCCCTTCCTGTCACGCTCTGGGGCGCGGTTTCTGCCGTGCCTCCGGCCGGCGGAGACAGCAGCGCGTCGAGCAGTGCGTCAGAGGTGGCGACAGCGCCGAAGACGCCGCCCTGCATCTTCACCATCTCCAGCGCCGCGAGGTGGTTGTCCGGGTCCGTGGCGCCGGCGCAGTCCGACAGCAGCAGGCACTCGTAGCCGCGGTCGTTCGCCTCACGCATCGTGGTGTGCACGCACACGTCCGTGGTAATGCCCGTGATGATCAAGTGGGTGATACCGCGGGTGCGCAGCAGCAGGTCGAGGTCGGTGGCGTAGAAGGCGCCCTTGCCGGGCTTGTCGACAACAGGCTCCCCGGCCAGTGGCGCCATCTCCGGAACGATCTCCCACCCCGGTTCGCCGCGTACCAGGATGCGGCCGCACGGTCCCTTGTCACCGATCCCGGCGCCGATCCGCCGGGAGCGCCACATCTTGTTGGGAGGGCAGTCGGACAGGTCCGGACGGTGCCCTTCCCTGGTGTGCAGGACCGGGAAGCCGTGTTCGCGCATGGCGGCGAGCACCCGGGCCGCCGGGGCCAGGCCGCCGCGGGTGAGCGCCAGGTCGTAGCCCATGCTGTCCACGTAGCCGCCGGGACCGCAGAAGTCGACCTGCCAGTCGATGCACAGCAACGCCGTGTTCGACGGGCGAAAGGCGTCGTCGTACGGCCAGTCGTAGGGCTCGGCCCCCACCGGCCCGTAGCCGGTGGTGCCGGCCACGGGCCGCGGGGACGGGTTCGGCTCTGTCACTGCTGTTCTCCTTGCTCTCATCGTTTCCGGGGCGTCTTCCGCCGTGCCGTCCGTCGCGCGTCTCCTCGCGAGCCCGGCGCGCCCCGTGTCGGCCCGTGTCAGGACGCCGAGGCGACCAGCGAAGGCCAGCGGTCCGCCCACGGGGCCGCCTTCTCGAAGCACGCCGAGGCCCGCAGCACGGTCGCGTCGTCCAGGTGCCTTCCGATGATCTGCAGGCCCACCGGCAGGCCGTCCGCGGTGAATCCCGCGGGTACGGTCGCGGCGGGCTGGCCTGTCATGTTGATCGGAAGGGTGAAGCTCAGCCAGGCCGTGGTGGGAACGGCGCGGCCATCGATGATCTCGGGCCCCTGCATGTGCACCGGGAAGGGCGGTACGGCCAGCGTGGGGGTCAGCAGCAGGTCGTACCGGCTCATGAACTTCCACATCGCGTTGACCACGCCCTTGCGGGCCATCACCCCGTCGGTGAGCTGCTCGGCGGTCCAGTTCCTGGTCAGGACGTCGACCAGGTGCGGCGACATCCGGTCACCGTAGGTGTCGACCAGCGCCCGCATGCCGGTCAGGTCGGTCTCGTTGATGACCAGCGCCCAGAACGCGTCGAAGGGATCCTCCCATCCGGGGTCGGCCTCCTCCACCGTGCACCCGAGTTCCTTCTCGAAGACGTCCGCGGCGCGCCGGGTGATCTCGCGTACCTGCGGGTCGACGGCGGCATACCCGAGGTCGGCGCTGAAGGCGACCCTGAGTCCGGAGATGTCGCCGCTGGTCGCGGCCAGCCAGTCGACGTCGCCCGCCGGCAGCGAGTGCCGGTCGCGCGGGTCCGGGCCGGCCAGTACGGACATCATCAGGGCGGCGTCGTCCACGGTCCGGCTCAGCGGGCCGATGTGCTCCAGGCTCTCCCAGCCGGACAGGCCCGGGTAACGCTCGTCCCGGCAGCCGGGGTAGAGGGGCACCCGGCCCATCGATCCCTTGTAGCCGTAGACGCCGCAGTGCGCCGCCGGGATACGTACCGAACCGCCGCCGTCGCTGCCGAGCGCGACCGGACCCACTCCGCTTGCCACCGCCGCCCCCGAGCCGGCGCTGGAGCCGCCGGGGGTCATCGCCGTGTTCCAGGGGTTGCGGGTGGCCGGGGCGATCGGGCTGTGTCCGACGCCGCTGTAGCCGAACTCCGGCACATTGGTCTTGCCGATGATCACGGCGCCTGCCGCCTTGATCCGTTCGACCACGATGTCGTCCTCTTCCGGTACGAAGTCCTCGTACGCGGGCGAGCCCATGGCCGTGCGGATGCCCTTGGTGGCGATCAGGTCCTTCACCCCCACAGGTACGCCCGCGAGCGGGCCGACCGGCTCGCCGCGCGCGATGGTGTCGGCGACGCGACGCGCCTGATCCAGGGCGAGTTCGGGGGTGGGGGTACAGAACGCGTGGAGTTCGCCCTCCAGCGACTCCATGCGGCTGAGCACCGCCTCCACCACCTCCACGGGGGAGATTTCCGCGTTGTGGATCCGCGCCGCCAACTGGGTCGCCGGCATGCTGCAGATGGCCACTGCATCGTCCTTGTTCACTGAGGTCTCCTTGTGCCGATTCCCGGTTTGCGGCCGGGTGTTGCGGCCGGGCCTTGCCGCCGCGTGGGAAGTGGTGTTCCGTAGTGGCGCCCCCTCGCCGGAACCGAGGGACGCCATCGGGGATGAACTACTCGCTCTGCGAGGCGAGCTCCGCCCGCGGCACCGTGGCGGACGACGCCACCGGAGCCGACGGGGCGGGGCTCCGCGACCAGAGCTTCTCCGCCACCGCGTAGGCCGCAGCGGCGACCAGGATGCCCACGACCGCCTCCGCGTACGCGGGCGCGTTGTAGTGGATCAGGACGGCGGCGACCGCGCCCGCGGCCCAGCCGACGAACGCGGTCGGGCGGAAGGCCGTCACCTCGCGGTCCGCCGTTCGGCGCCGCATCACCAACTGGTCGACGATGATGACCGCACCGATCGGCGGAACGAAGATGCCCAGCAGGTTCAGCCAGGCGGCGAACAACGTCCACACCCCGGCGACAGCCGCGATGACGCCTATAACGCCGAGAATCAGGGTCAGCAGCCGCATCTTGCTGCCGGTGATGTGGCTCCACCCGACCGCGCCGTTGTAGAGGCAGTGGGTACACACCGACCCGAGGTTGATGAAGACGAAGAGGACCGCGATGGCGGACAGCAGCCAGCCGTGCGAGGACAGCAGACCGACGAAGTCCCCGCCGTTGGCGGCCGGGTTGACCGCGGCGCCGGCCGCGACGATCACACCGCCGACGGCCATCGCGATGAAGTTGGCGACCGGGAAGGCGGTCAGGCCCGCGGTGACGGCCTCCCGGCCGCTGCGGGACCAGCGGGTGAAGTCCGCGGTCATGGTGCCGGAGTCGGCAAAGCCGGCGATGGTGATGGTCACCGCCGCACCGATGGTCAACACGGTTGTATCGGCGGGCCCACCGCTGTAGGAGGTGATCTTCCCCATCGCGCCGTTCTCGGAAGCGAACCAGATGGCGACGATGCCGAGCACGACGAACAGCGGCGCGGAGATCATCCCCAGGATGGCGAGGGCCTTGATGCCGATGTATGTGATGCCGATGTACAGCGCCCCGGCGATCAGGATGACCAGCGTCTGGTTCCAGCCGAAGGTGGAGTTCAGGGTGGCACCGGTGAGGCCGGTCTGGAAGGCGAACCAGCCGATCACGATGGTGGCCAGGAAGCCCGAGGCGATGGTGTATCCGCGCCGGCCGAAGGTGGAGGTGGCCTGCAGGGCGAAGTTCCGGCCGTTGGAACCGGCCAGGTAGCTGAGAGCTCCCACGTACGCGCTCAGGGCGATGTTGCCGAGCGCGATGGCGATGAGCCCACGTACGAAGCCGAGGCCGTAGACGATGATGCCGCCGAAGACCGCATTGGTGATGATCATGGGGAAGCCGAACCACACGGCGGCCACGGATGCCCAACTGCGGCGGTGGCCGGCCGGCACGTCCTCGTGCTCAAACTCTTCTTCGAGTTCGTGCGACGACCCGTTTGGGCCATCCTTCTTCTTGACGGTGGTCATGGTTGTCCTTCTCTGTCTGGGCGCGGCGCGCAGCGCTGCTCGGGCGATCGGCCCCCTGGGGCGGAGGTCCTGGGGAAGCGGACATGGGGGCTGTTCATGACGGTCGTCGTCGGTCCGGTCGCGCCGGTCACGGCAGACGCGGGCGCGCCAAGGGCACTGTGGTGGTGGGCGCCCGAGCGGGACGCGGGCCCACGTCGGGTTCCGTCTTCCGCGAGGCGGTGGTGGCCGGGGGGGCGATGCCGGCCGGGTGCGTCAGTCGGCCAGCAGTTCCTTGAGAGCGGAATCGACGAAGGCGATGTCCACCGGGTTGTTGCCGCCACCCGCGAAGTGGCCCCATACACCCGGTATCACGCGGAACTCGGCGTCAGGGATGAAGCCGCACGCCCACTCCTCGTCCTCCGGCGGGAAGTACAGGTCCTTCTCGCCCGGCATGACAAGCGCCTTGGCCTTGATGGACGCCAGGGCCCGCTCGGTGTCTCCGTCACATCCCGGAGTCAGGCCGACATCGGCCTTCTGCCAGGTCCACAGCATCGTCAAGAGGTTATTGGCATCACGGTCGTTGAGGAAGAAACCCTCCCAGAAGCCGACAAGGAAGTCTTCCAGCGAGGTGTACCCGAGCTGCTTGTAGAGCTGCTGCCAGTAGAAGGCCTGGGAGAACCCCCATCCCGCATACACCCGCCCTGCCGCGCGCAGCCCCTTGGTCGGCTGGGTGTCGTACCAGCCGCCGCGGAAGGCGTCGTCCGCCGTCAGCGCGGCCTTGACGCCTTCGAGGAATACCTGATTGTGCTCGCTGGTGATCGAGGAACCGCAGAACGGGGCGATCCGCTCAACCATCTCCGGGTACGCGACCCCCCACTGATACGTCTGGCCCGCACCCATCGACCACCCGGTCACCAGCACCAGCTTTTCGATGCCGAACTGCTCGGTCACCAGCCGGTGCTGAGCACGCACGTTGTCGTACATGGTTACGTTGGGGAAACGTGCCCGGTCGTAGGGCGGCGGGGTGTTGCTCGGCGAGCTGGACAGGCCGTTGCCGAACATGTTCGGCACGATGATGAAGTACTTCGAGGGGTCCAGGGCCATGCCCTCGCCGATCAGCCATTCGTTGTCCCAATGACGGCCCGAGTACCAGGTGGGGTAGACGATGGCGTTGCTCTTGTCGGCGGCAAGGGTGCCGTAGGTCTGATATGCCAGTTTGGCGCCGCGCAGGGTCGCCCCGTGCTGGAGGGTGAAGTCACCCAGATCGAAGACCTGATAGTCAGTCATATGGAGAACTCCTCATCAACTGTGCTCGGCGCGTGATCCGTTCCACCTGTTTCCGGCCACGGCTGTGTCAGCCACCAGGTGTTGTGGGCGTCGATGCGGACAAGAGCTCGAAAAGGGCACTCGGTGACTTCGTTATCACCGAGTGCGTGTCACACCGTTGTGTCCGTCGGATGGGAACGTGACAGGGGGTGTACCGCTTCCAGGCGGCGCTGCGGGTCACGCATCGCCACGATGGACCGGGGACCGCGACACATCGCGTATTCCTCCGTACGATTTCGCCGGGAGCGACAGCCGCGAAACCGACCACCGCCGAGCGGGGCCGCGCCACAGCCGACGTCCGCGCCGACCTGAACATGTGCAGGCCGACGGACCGGTCGAGAGCCTGAAGCGTCCCGCCGCGAAGGGACTGAAGCGACGCGGCGAACTGCTTGAACAAAGACGTCGGACTGTGCGACCGAGCCTCGACCGGGGTAGGCGGACACGCCCAATCCTGTTGGAGGGGCGTGCCCTTATGGCACTGCCGCCTCGTTTCCGCCTCATTACGTACTGATGGGTTGTCGGTTAAGGGTTGGCCAGTTTCGGTAACGACTGGGCAAGCCGGACCACTACGGGGCGTGGCAGCGGATCATGCGCGTCCTGTGCCGCGATACGCGCGAACCTGGGCGTCCCGCCCCCGCGCGACCGGCACCTCCAGCGCTCGGAGACCACTGCGGAGGGCCCGTCAACGAACGGCCGCAGGGCAAGCGCTGACCCGGGGTCAGGTCAGTCGGCTCTCCACCAGAACGAGCAGTTCACGGAGCCGTGTGGCTTCGTCGGCGCCGACAATGGCGGTCAGGTCCGCCTGCTCACGGGCCACCGCGCGGGCGATGGACCGGTACGCGTTACGCCCGCGTCGTGTGATCAGCGCCAGGACCCTGCGGCGGTCGCTCTCGTCCACCCTGCGGTGGACCAGGTTGGCGGCCACCATGCGGTCGACGACCTTGGTCAGTGTCGGCCCTGGCAGCAGCGCGTGTTCGGCGACCTCCGTCATGGCGTGCCCGCGGCCGTCGGCCAACAGGGAGAGGACCCGCCACTGCTCAACGGTGCTGCCGGCCGACTCGAGAACCGCCGCGAGGCGGCCCGAGACCTTCCGTTCGACGGCGGCGAGCAGCCGTGCGGTATCCGTCGCGACCGTGGTGTCCGTAGTATCCGTGGCGTCCTGAACCATGGGGCCGGACACCTCCGGTGATGTGGTCTCCCTTGATGCCATCACAGCCCCAACGGTATCATTTCCCATTAAAAGTTTTCACGCCCGAAACATTGGAAGTGTGACGCTAGCCGAGAGAGCGCCGTGCGGGACGGGTCGAACCGGTCTCGAAACGCCGGAGCCCACGGCAGCGAAAGGTCGCTCATGATCCCCATCGGTGGCGCGGCTGCCCTCGACTCCGCGGGTGGCGAAACCCGGCCGGAGGCCCGCCCCGGGCGGCCGCCTTGCCGTGCGTCCGATCCGGTCCGGGTGGCGCTGGTCGTCCCCCTGCAGGGGCCGGCCGGGATCTTCGGGCCGTCCTGCGAGTCGTGCGCCCTGTTGGCGGCGGAGGAGGCGAACGCGGCCGACGGCGTGCTCGGCAGGTCGATCGAGTTCGTGGTCGTCGACGGCGGAGCGGCTCCGTCCGCCGTCGCAGCCGAGATCGACCGTCTGATCACGCTGGGCGCGGTGGACGCCGTCACCGGATGGCACATCTCCGCGGTGCGGCAGGCCGTGGCACCGCGCATCGCCGACCGGGTGCCGTACGTCTACACGCCGTTGTACGAGGGCGGTGAGCGCTCGCCATGGGTGTTCCTGGCGGGTGAGACACCGGGACGGCAACTGCGGCCGGGACTGGCCTGGTTCGCGGAGCACTTCGGCGTGCGCCGCTGGGCCGTGGTCGGGGACGACTACGTCTGGCCCCGGCGCACCGCGCTGGCCGCGCGCCGCTATCTCGCGGAGAGCGGCGGCACGGTCTGCGAGGAGGTGTTCGTCGCGCTCGGTACGGAGGGATACGACGAGGTGGTGCGGCGCCTGCGCGCGGCGGAGCCCGAGGCGGTACTGATGCTGCTCGTCGGAGCCGACGCGGTCGCCTTCAACCGGGCCTTCGCCGCGGCGGGCCTGCACGAGAGCTGTCTCCGCTTCTCCCCGCTGATGGACGAGAACATGCTGGTGGGCAGCGGAGCCGCGGCCACGCGGGGACTGTATGCCGCAGCGGGTTTCTTCGAGACCCTGAGCACCGCGGACAGTCTCGACTTCAGCGCTCGCTACCACGGACGGTTCGGGCCCTACGCACCGTTGCTCAACAGCATGGGCGAATCCTGTTACGAGGGCGTACGCCTGCTCACGGAGCTGTTCACCCGAGCCGGGAGCACGGACATGCGGGCCGTCCACCGGGTGGCGGACGGCCTGGCCTACGACAGCCCGCGCGGAGTCGTGCAGCTGCGCGGCCGCCACCTCGACCAGAGAGTCTTCCTGGCCGCCGCGGACGGTCTGCAGTTCGACGTGTTGCACCGCTTCTGACCTACGCGGATCCCGCCGTCCAGCCCTCCTCCAATCACACCCTTGACACATGTTTCCCGTAGAAATATCTTCTGTGTGAAGTAATAGAAGGGAGGTCCCGTGGCGACGTATCCCTACCTGTGCGAGGCATGCGGCCCGTTCGAGGTGGTCCGCCCGATCGGCACCGCGGAGTCCGCCGCCGGCTGCAACGGCTGTGGCGGCTCGGCACGCCGGGTCTACACACCCCCGCTGCTCGGCAAGACCCCGGCTCCAACGAAGTGGTTGCGGGACGCCGCTGCGCGCAGTGCCGACCAGCCGTCGGTCGTGAACCGCGTGCCCGCGGCGCGTGGCAAGCCACGTCCCGTGGCCGACCCTCGACAGGCCGGACTGCCGCGCCCCTGAGCACCGGCCGTGTCCAGAAACTAGCGCCGTCCGTCCCAACGACGGGCCCGGCGGCGCCCATTGCATGCAATCGCCGGCCGACGGCATCCCGCCGAGGGCTGGAAAGGATCGTCCCTGTCGATGGACTGACGTACTCGGACGACTCCGACAGCGCGGCAAGTGCCCGCCGGTAGCAAGCAGTTGATGTCAACCCGGTGTCATGGGGCTGAGGACACCTCCGGCCGAAGGCGGGGGAAGGGCCTCTCGAACACGGCCCGAGTCCATCCGACCCGAGCGATCACACCCCCAAGCCCCACCAGAACCCCCAGGAGGCACTCGTGCCCGACGTCGTATTCAGCGTCGACCAAGCCCGCTCCATGGCCAACCAGAAGGTCCCCGGCCACAACCGCTGGCACCCCGACATCCCCCCGGCCGCCAGCGTGCGGCCCGGGCAGGACTTCCGTATGGAGTGCCGCGAGTGGACGGACGGTCAGATCGGCAACAACGATTCGGCCAACGACGTCCGGGACGTCGATCTCAGCTGCGCCCACATGCTCAGCGGTCCCATCGCGGTCGAGGGCGCCGAGCCCGGCGACCTGCTGGTCCTGGACATCCTCGACCTCGGCCCGATCCCGCAGGAGCAGGGCGACGTCCCCGGCCAGGGCTGGGGCTATACAGGCATCTTCGCCCGCGAGAACGCCGGCGGATTCCTGACGGACTATTACCCGGACGCCTACAAGGCCGTCTGGGACTTCCACGGACAGCAGGCGACCTCCCGGCACATCCCGGGGGTCCGGTACACCGGCATCACGCACCCCGGGCTGTTCGGCACCGCGCCGTCCGCCGAACTGCTCGCCCGCTGGAACGCCCGCGAGCGGGCGCTGATCGCGACCGACCCGGACCGGGTCCCGCCGCTCGCCTATCCCCCGCTCGCCGAAAGCGTCCTCGCCGGTGTGCTCGACGGCGAGGACCTGGCCAGGGTCGGTGCCGAGGGCGCCCGTACGGTCCCCGCCCGCGAGAACGGCGGCAACCACGACATCAAGAACTTCACCCGCGGCGCCCGGGTCTTCTATCCGGTACACGTGGACGGAGCCATGCTCTCCGGCGGAGACCTGCACTTCAGCCAGGGCGACGGCGAGATCACCTTCTGTGGTGCCATCGAGATGGGCGGCTTCATCGACTTCCACGTCGACCTCATCAAGGGCGGCATGGAAAAGTACGGCGTCAAGACCAACCCGATTTTCATGCCGGGCAACGTGGAGCCCCGTTACTCCGAATTCATCTCCTTCATCGGAATTTCGGTCGACCACGAAACCGACACCAATTTCTACAACGACGCCACGATGGCCTACCGAAATGCCTGCCTGAACGCCGTCGAGTACCTGAAGGGCTTCGGCTATTCCGGTGAACAGGCGTACCTGCTGCTCGGGTCGGCCCCGATCGAGGGCCGGGTCAGCGGCGTCGTCGACGTCCCCAACGCCTGCTGCTCGCTCTACATCCCCACCGCCATCTTCGACTTCGACGTCCGGCCCACGGCGGAAGGACCGCGATGGGCGGACCGTGGTAGCTGCGCGGTCACCAGCTGACGGACCATCCGGTCCACCGCCCATCAAGGCATTCGGACCCGCGCGCCTGGCCGGAATCCACAATCCCGGCCAGGCGCTTGACGCTTCACGCGGTGATGGGCACCCGGGTCCACCGCAGCACCTGCTTGCTGCCCGGATCGACGGTCACCTTCAGCCAGTTGCCCACGTCGGTCGAGCCGTCAATGGTGACCCGGGTCAGGTTCGCCGCGGGGGCCGGGACACCGTAGAAGGACAGCCACTTGGACCCGGTGGCCAGTGGCTTGTCCTCGTTGTAGACATGGCTGTCGCCATTGATCAGGTACACCGGTCCGTCGAACTTCGCCGACAGGCGGGCGATCTCCTTCACGATCGGCTGGAAGGCGAAGTAGTCGGCGAACGACGGGGCGCTGACGGTCGGATCGAACATGTCCGCCTGCGTCAGCAGGACGACCGACTTGTTGTGGTTACGCTCCGCGGACTGGAAGGTGTCGCGGATCGACTCCAGCCCGGCCGCCGTACGCCCCAGCACCTCGGAGGTCTGTTCCGGGGTCGGCGCGGTCTTGCCCGTCCACGGGGCGAGGCTGTTGTTGCTGCCCACGATGTGCACGGCCGCGAAGGCCACATTCGCCCGGGTGTACCGGACGTTCTCCGGGTAGCCCGCGTCGGCCTGCGACTCGACTCGCACGGGGTCCTCGCCCAGCGTCCGGCCCGGGCCGGCAAAGAAGATCTTCCGGATCGCGTCCAGCCGCTCGAGCGGGTTGTAGCCGCCGTTGTTCGGCCGGTGGCAATCGGTCCACTCGTTGTCGCCCATGGTGTAGACGAGCGGGTCCCGGAACGTGTCGAAGTCGGACTTGATCTGCTGGAAGTAGCTGTCGCTGCAGACCGTCGAACCGTTCTTGATGTCACCGACGTGGTCGACGAGCCGGACGTCGGGGTCGGCGTTGATCTGGTCGATGACGGCCGGGAAGTGGGAGATCTGGGCATCGCCGTACGGGATGTCGCCGATCACCGCGAAGGTGTACTTCCCGTCTCCGGCGGCCGCGGGCCCGGTCGAAGCACCTGTGACCAATCCGCTCAGTGCGAGCAGAGCGAGTGCCGCACGATGCCACGACTTCATCGGTCCTCCTGGTGTGTTGGGTGCCGATCACTCTGACGGATCTTGGTGAACCGGCATCCAGCACAAGGCGGAACAGGGGTAAACACCCCACGAGATCCTCTGGCGGTACGGGCTGACGCTGCACACGGCCTGACGTGCGCGGAATGCGCCTCTCGCCGTCGGCGGGAGTTCACGGTCACTGCAGCGCGGCGCTGACCAGCAGGGCGAACGACGCGAGTGTGAAGAGGGTGCGGATCAGGTGCAGGAGGTTCCAGCGGGCCTCGAAGGCCGCGCGGACCTCGGTGTCGGGGGCTGCCGGGGAGGCGTTCTGTGCCGCGGCGAGGGCGTTGTTCAGCGGGATGTTGCCGGCGATGGTGATCAGGTGGTTGATGACCGCGCACACCAGGCCCGCGACGATCAGCCATCGCTGGGTGTCCGTGCGCCCGTCGACGGGCACGGCGAGTGCCGCGGCGGGGAACGCGATGATCCCGAGGAAGAGGAGAAGGAAGACGGGTCGCGGTACGACCTCGTTGATACGGCGCATGGCCGCCAGGAACTGATCATCCGACAGCCGGGCGAGCGCGGGCATGATCGAGATCTGGAAGGTCAGCATGAAGCCCGCGTACAGCCCCGTGAAGATGATGGCGAGGGCGAGGAGAAGGGTGGCCATGGCGCACATCATGACGCGAGGGGACGGGCGACGCAGCGCCGCGCCGCCCGTCCCCCTCCCCTCAGTCCCGTACCCGCTGCGCCTGAGCGATCGACTCCGCCAGCTCACGCACCGCGCCGTCCTCCGTCGAGCTCGCCAGTTTCCTCGCCCGGCCCGCCAGTTCGCCCAGCCCCGGCGCCCCGGGCATCGAGCCGCCCCGCAGTGACTCCGCGAAGTACGCCGCGACCGCCGTGACTTGGAGCCGCTTCGACGTCTCGTCCCACAGCGCGCCGTCGACCGCGTCCGTCTCGACCGAGCCCGTCTGTTCGTGCGGCGCCCGCGTACTCGGGTCGAGCCAGCGGACGGTCGCCGTCGCGACGTGACCGCTCGCGCCTTCCCTGAGCCGTACGGCATACAGCGCCGTCACCGTATGGCCCGGGCCGACCTCGCCGCCGTCCACCGCGTCGTTACGGAAGTCCTCGTCCGCGACCGCGCGGTTCTCGTATCCGATCAGCCGGAACTGCTGGACGGTCTCCGGGTCGAAGGCCACCTGCGCCTTGGCCTCCCGTGCGCGCAGCTCGACATGCGTGGGCAGCTCGTCGCAGAAGACCTTCCTGGCCTGCTCGCTGGTGGAGACATATGTGGTGTGCCCGTCGCCCTTGTCGGCGAGCCGCTCCATCAGCGCATCGCCGTACTGACTGCCGACGCCCACGCCGAAGAGGGTGATGCCGTACGAGCGGCGGGCCTCGTCGATCCGGTCGAGGATCGCGTCGGCCCTGGTCTCGCCGGTGTTGGCGAGCGCGTCGGAGAGGAGGACGACGCGGTTGGTGGCCCCGCGGCGACGGCCCTCGACCGCCTCGTCGTAGCCCTGCCGCACGCCTGCCTCGACATTGGTGGAGTCCGTCGGCTCCAGGCTGTCGATCACCTCGTGGATACGGTCGCGGCTGTCGTCGACCCTGGTCATCGGGAGCCGCGTCCTGGCCTCGTCGCTGAAGGTGACCAGCGCGATCGAGTCGTCGTCACGCAGTTCGTCGGTGAGGATGCCCAGCGACTCCTTGACCAGGTCGAGCCGGCCCGGCTCCGCCATGGAGCCGGAGATGTCGATGACGAAGGTGAGGGCGGCCGACGGCCGTTCACCCTTGCGGTCGGAGGGGCGGGTGGAGAGGCCCACGCGCACCAACGACCAGTCCCCGCCGCCCGCTCCGTCATCGCCCTGGCCTCGGATCTCGCCCTCCGCGCTGCCGGGCCGCGCCCCGTCAACCGTCACCGAGAAGCCGTTGCCCTTCGGCCGCGGGTAGTCCTGCCGGAAGCTGTTGACGAACTCCTCGGGCCGGATCTGACCGGGCTGCGGCCGCCGCCCGTCGGCGAGGGTGCGGCGGGCATAGCCGTACGAGGCGGTGTCCACGTCGAGCGCGAAGGTCGACAAAAAGTCGGGAGCCCGCTCGGGCTCCCGGAACGCGTCGCCCTTCTCCGCCCCGTCAGCCCCGCCGTCCACTCCCGTGGCGGGCGCGCCTCCTCCCCCGTCCGGCGCTACCGGCGCGGGACCGGGCATCGCGCCGTCGTTCGCCCGCTCCTTGGCGCTGTCCTGGGAGGTCCGGTCGGCGTGGCTGCCACCGCCGCAGCCGGCGGTCAGCAGCATGCCGCCGGCCAGCACCACGGCCAGCACTCCCCTGTACGTCCGTGCGCTGAGCTTCATCTGGGCTCCCCTGGATCGTCAGCACTTGTGAATGTGACGTCCGAGGCGGCCCCGGGGAGCAGTCGAAGGAGTTGCGGATGAATCTCAATGCGGCAACGACAGACGGGAATCGGGTCTGGGTGTAGCCAGGCCTACCCCCCAGAGGCCTACGCCGTCGGCTACGACACGATGTCCTTGCGGGAGAAGTTCCGGAAGGCGAGCGCGAACAGCACCAGGGCGTATGTCACCGAGACGGCCGCGCCCTTCACCATGCCGCTCCACTCAAGCTGCGGCTGCAGTGCGTCGATCCATGCGAACTGCCAGTGCGCCGGCAGCGCCTCACGCCACGACCCGAGCGCCGTGACCGCGTCCAGCACATTCCCGATGATCGTCAGTCCGACCGCTCCGCCGACCGCGCCCAGCGGGGCGTCGGTCTTGGTGGAGAGCCAGAACGCAAGCCCTGCGGTGACCAGTTGGGAGAAGAAGATGAACGCCACGACCAGCGCCAGCCGCGACATCGTGTCGCCGGCGGCCAGGGAGCCGCCCGTGGGCAGCTTCAGCGGCCCCCAGCCGTATGCCGCGGTGCCCACCGCCAGGCCCACCAGCGGCAGAAGCACCATCGCCGCCGCGCTGAAGCCGAGCGCCACTGCCAGCTTGGACCACAGCAGTCGGGTGCGCGGAACGGGGGCTGCCAGCAGATAACGCAGCGAGGACCAGCTGGCCTCCGAGGCCACGGTGTCTCCGTGGAAGAGAGCCACCGGCACCACCAGCAGGAAGCCGGCCGAGACGAACAGACAGGTGGCGGCGAAGTTCGCGCCCGATGCGGTGGCCGTGTCGATCAGACTGATCCGGTCGTTCCTCCCACCGTCCCCCGTGCCGCCGATCGCGAAGGCGGCGACCAGAATGAGGGGCAGCGCGGCCAGCGCCCCGGCCATCACCAGCGTCCGCCTGCGCTTCAGCTGCCTTACCGCCTCGACACGCAGCGGCAGGGTGTGCCGTGCCCGGTAGCCCGGGGCCGAATCGACCAGCGTGCTCATGCGGATCCTCCGATCAGGTTGAGGAAGGCATCCTCCAGGCGGCGGTGCGGACCGACGCCCGTCAACGGCACGTCCAGCCGGACGAGTTCGGTGATCATGCCGGTGGCGGTGGCCCCGTCGAGCCGTACGAGCAGTCCTTCGTCCGTGCGGGTCGCCGAACCGATCCCCGGCAGCGCGGCGATCTTCTCGACCACCGGCTCCGGCACCTCCTCCGCGGTGGTGACGAGCAGCGTGTCACTCTCGCCGGTGATCTCGGCGACCGGTCCTGCCTGCACCAGCCGGCCGCGGTCCATGACCACCAGATGGGTGCAGGTCTGCTCGACCTCGGAAAGGAGGTGACTGGAGACGATGACAGTCCGGCCCCCGGCCGCGTACCGGATCATCACGTCCCGCATTTCGCGGATCTGGGGCGGGTCGAGTCCGTTCGTCGGCTCGTCGAGGATCAGCAGATCCGGCATGCCGAGCATGGCCTGGGCGATGGCGAGTCGCTGCCGCATGCCCTGGGAGTAGGTGCGTACGGCGCGGGCGATGGCGTCACCGAGACCCGCGATCTCCAGGGCCTCCTCGATGTGCGCGTCGCTCGCGGGCCGGCCGGTGGCCCGCCAGTACAGCTCCAGGTTGTCCCGGCCCGACAGATGCGGCAGGGAGCCGGCGCCCTCGACGAACGCGCCGACCCGGGAGAGCACGGGTGCGCCCGGCCGGATGGCGTGGCCGAATACGCGGATCTCGCCGTCGTCGGGCCGGATGAGCCCCATCAGCATGCGAAGGGTGGTGGTCTTGCCCGCGCCGTTGGGGCCGAGGAGGCCGAGCACCTGGCCCTTCTCGACGCGGAAGGACAGCTCGCGTACGGCGTAGCGGTCGGCGGACTTGGCGTACCGCTTGGTCAACCCGGTGATCTCCAGGGGCACTTCGGCGAGCTCAGGGTCGGGCGCCGGGGCGACCGCCCGGCGGCGGGCGGTAATCAGCAGACCCGCTGCCAGCAATGCGCCCGCGACCGGGAGCCCCCAGGTCCACCAGGGCAGTCCCGCGGACTGGGTCTTCACAGCGGGCGCGGTGGGCACGGCGAGCGCGCCCGCATCCAGGAGAGAGACGGTGTACGTGGCGGGGGCGGCCGGTGAGGCATAGCCGAGGTCGGTCGCCGAGAGGACAAGACGCAGCCGGTGTCCGGCGTCGACGTTGTGGTCCACGGCGGGCAGGGTCAGTGTGACGTCCTTGCCCTGCTTGGTGTTCTCGACGCGGACCGGCGCGACGAGCTGGGAAGGCAGCACCTGTTGGCGGCCATCGGGCCCGACGTCGTACACCTTCCCGAACAGGACGGCTTCGCCGCTGCTGGAAGCGACCTTGACCCGGACGGTCGGCGAGCCCGTGATCCGCAGCGGCTGGGCCAGCGGCGCGGAGTCGAAGCGTGCGAACTGGCCGGGGAAGTCGAGCGAGAGGCCGACACCGAGAGAGGAGAGCTGGCCGAGTCCGCCGCCGAGGCCCGGGACGGCGGAGACGGCCGGCGGGGTGGCGCCGGCCGGGTTGGCGAAGCGCTGCTCGGGGCCGGTGAGCGGGATCGGCTGTGCGCCGCTCGCGAGACCCGGGTAGCTGTCGCCGGTCGCACCGCGTAGCAGGGCCTGGCCGTCGGTGGAATCGACGCCTCCGGTCCGGCTGACGCGGAAGGCGGGTCCGGTGTCCGCGCCCTTGTCTTCCTTGAGATACCGGGCGAACCAGTCCCCGATGCGGCCCTCGACGCGGCCGGTCTCCCGGTCGCCGCCGTCGTGCCCGCCGGCGATCCAGTCGACCGAAACGGGTGCGCCATTGGCGCTGATCTGCTTGGCCATGGCGTCGGCCTGCGAGAGCGGGAAGAGGGAGTCGGCCTGGCCCTGCACGATGAGCGCGGGCACCTTGATGCGGTCGCCGACGGCGGAGGGACTGCGGCTTTCGAGGAGCGTACGGGCTGCGGCGTCGGGCTTTCCGGCGACGGCGACGCGCTCGTACATGGCGCACAGCGCGGGCTCGTAGCGCCCGCAGCCGACCGGGTTCGCGGGGCCCGCGGCCGCGTCGGCCTTGGCCGCCCCGTTGGCTGTGGCCGCGTCGCCGGCAGTCGCGGGACCGGCCGGGGCGTCTCCTGCCGGGGCGTCTCCGGCGGGCGCGTCGGCGGGGGCAGCCCCGTCCGTGGCACCCACGGAGCCGGTCGAGAAGAAGATTCCGGCCCAGAGCTTCTTGAAGACGCCGTTCGGGAAGAGGGCGTCGGCCAGGTTCCAGTAAGTGATCTGCGGGGCGATCGCGTCGACGCGCTTGTCGTATCCGGCGGCGAGCAACGAGATCGCACCGCCGTAGGAGGCACCGGTGATGCCGACACGCGGATCGCCTTCCGCGTCCAGTTGAACCTCGGGCCGTTTCGCCAGCCAGTCGATCAGCCGGGAGACGTCCTTGACCTCGAAGGCGGGATCGTTGAGCCCGATCTGCCCGGTGGACGTGCCGAAGCCGCGGGCGGACCAGGTCAGCACGGCGTATCCGTCGCGGGCCAGCTTCTCGGCCTGGGCGCGTACATCGTCCTTGCTGCCGCCGAAGCCGTGCCCGATGAGCACGGCGGGCCGGCGCTCCGTGCCGCCCGTCGTGAAGAAGGAGGTGTCGATCTTCGCCCCGGGCACCTCCTGCACCCGGTCCTCACGGTGTACGGCCGGTGCGCTGTCGTCGGCGACCGCGGTCCAGGTACCCGCGCCGGCGAGGACAGCGAAGGCGGCGACGCCTGCGAGCCATCGGCCGCGCGGCCGGGGAAGTCGGATCTGCATGCTTGAACCTTAATCGGCTTCCCTGTGACCTCTCGGCTGCCGCCAGGCGGAACTCATGAGCCTCCGCAAGTAGTACGGAGTACGGTCGCCCTACACCAGACGCGGTACACACCCCCTTAGGGAAGGCGCCGGGAAAAGGACCCGTATGGACATCCGGCGCGCGACGACCGTGGCCGAGCTCACCGCGGCCGAGCACCTCTACGACGGCCCGGCGCGCGCGGAGTGGGCCGAGCGCTTCCTGTCCGCCGCAGGGCATCTGATGCTGATCGCATACGTGGACGGGGCGCCTGCAGGAATGATCTCGGGCATCGAGATGCTCCACCCCGACAAGGGCTCGGAAATGTGCCTGTACGAGCTGTCGGTGGACGAGGCGTACCGCAGGCGCGGCATCGGACGGGCGCTGGTCGAGGCGTTGCTGGAGGTCGCGCGGGAGCGGGGCTGCTACGACATGTGGGTCGGCGTGGACACGGACAACGACCCGGCGCTCGCGACGTACCGCTCGGCGGGGGCTCAGGACGACGGCGTGTTCGCGATGCTCACCTGGGAGTTCCCGGACTCATAACCTCCACAACCCGGCATTCGTGGCGTTCCACGCCCCGGCCTGACGGGTGCTCAGAGTCCGGTGGCCCGTCATGTCTTGCCCGACGCCCTCTTGTGTCGCACGTCACGTCACGAAACCCTGGTCAGTGCATATGCAACTCCTGACACCATGCACGACCGTACTTGCCCGTCCTCCGGTCAACGAAAGGTCAGGTGCACGAGATGAGAAGCACTGCCCGCCGCTTTGGGGCGCTGATACCCGCAGTCGCCCTTGCGGCCGGTCTCCAGTTCGCCGCCTCCCCCACCGCGCAGAGCGCGTCCATCGGCGATCTCCGTCTCGCTCCCACTGCAACTGCCATACAGAACAGCTGGATTGTCGTCCTGAAGGACGGCTCGACGCGCGCCGCCGATCTGGGCGTCACGCCGAAGCACACCTACCGCAACGCCCTTGAGGGCTTCTCCACGACCATGTCCCGCGCGAGGGCGGCAGAGCTTGCCGCCGATCCGCGTGTGGCGTACGTCGAGCAGAACGCCACGGTCCGCATCAACGAAACCCAGCCCAACGCGACTTGGGGCCTCGACCGCGTCGATCAGCGGGATCTGCCGCTGTCGAAGTCGTACACATACAACACATCCGCGTCGAATGTGAACGCCTACATCATCGACACCGGGATCCGCACGTCCCACAGCGAGTTCGGCGGCCGCGCGAGCGTCGGCACGGACACGGTGGGCGGCGGCCAGAACGGCCAGGACTGTCAGGGCCACGGCACGCATGTCGCGGGCACGGTCGGCGGCAAGACGTACGGCGTCGCCAAGGGCGTCAATCTCATCGCCGTACGAGTCCTGGACTGCAACGGCTCCGGCACGACGGCGGGGGTCATCGCCGGCGTCGACTGGGTGACGGCCAACGCGAAGAAGCCGGCCGTGGCGAACATGAGCCTGGGCGGCAGCGCGAACACGTCGCTGGACAACGCGGTGAAGAAGTCCATCGCCTCGGGCGTCAGCTACTCGATCGCCGCGGGCAACGGCAACATCATCGGCCTTCCGGCGAACGCCTGTAACTACTCGCCGGCCCGCGTCCCAGAGGCGATCACGGTCGGCGCGACGGACAGCGCCGACCGGCGGGCGTCGTTCTCGAACTACGGGACGTGCCTCGACTTGTTCGCGCCCGGCGTGAACATCACCTCGGCATGGAAGGACAACGACACGGCGACGAACACGATCTCGGGCACGTCGATGGCCACCCCGCACACGGTGGGCGTCGCGGCGCTCTATCTGTCGACGCACCCCACCGCCACCCCGGCGCAGGTCCGGGACGCAGTGGTGAACAACGCGACGAACGGCAAGGTCCAGGACCCGCGGACCGGGTCACCGAACAAGCTGTTGCACTCGCTCTTCTAGATCCGCTCTTCCGGTAGACCCGCTCTTCCGGCCGAGCAACTGTCCGAGGAGCGCCTTCCCCGCCGGGTACGGGCGCTCCTCGGGCACCACTCTGCTGCCGGCTTCACCTACTGCGACTCCGAATGCTCATGACCCATGCAAGCGCGCGCGGCTTTGCAGCAGCCGCCCACCCGGTCGTGTGCCGGTCGCGTGAGGGTGATGTGTCGTACGAGTTGATGGAAACAAACCATGGCCGCGACGGCGGGGAGACCGGCGACGGCCACTCCGCTGATGGTCCTGGGGGCCTCGGCCATGCACGTAATAACGGCGACAGCGCAGAAGAGTACGGCGAAGGCCCAGGAGTGCGGAGCGCTGCGGCGGTGCAGCGCGGCGCGCAGGATCGAAAGGGATGCGACCATCCAGGGTCCGTACACCAGCATCGGCCACCAGGGCGCCAGTCCGTGGGCGGCAGCACCAGGGGCGGCACCAGGGGCAGCGACGTGTCGCAGGATGTCGTGGGTGAACAGGCCCCCGAGGACGCTAACCACGGCAATGATGACCACGCTCACCGCTGCGATTGCGTAGCTGAGGGACTGGTTGCGAGTAAGCGTCCACGCTCTCGCCTTCATCCTGTGCATCGGGCGCCGGCGGTGGCAGGACGGGCCGACCGTCGGTGGCCGGGGATCCATGACAGGCTTCGGCAGGTCCAGGGGTTCGGGAGCTTCCTGCAGCAGCTGTGTCAGTTCGACGTCCGGTTCCCAGCGCCCCTGCAGAACATCGAGGTCCGGAGCGGAGATTGGTTCCTGCCCGAACGCGGAAGGGTAGCCGTCCCACTGGCCGGGGAGGGTGGCGTACGCCTCGCCGTATTGCTCAGCAGCAGTTCCGTACGCCCCGAAGTGGTCATATCTGTCATGCATGTGGTTCCTGCCGTGGACGATGTCGGTAGTAGAGGCTGTGGCCGCTCCCGCAGCGGACCGCAGCTGTAGCGTGCGAGCGCACGCTCGGCGGTCACGTGGTGCAGCGACGGGCGTAATCGGCCTCGATCTGTTCCATGGCCGCCATGAAGTCCGCCAGTTCCGGGTTCCACGGCCTGACCAGGGCGGCGGCACCTTGCGCGCTGGTGTTCATGCGCCGCAGCGGCGATACATCGGAATGCCGGTTGAGCAATTCGGGCTGTGCGATAGGCGTTTTCACAGACCTCTCAACGACAACCGTCCCCTTCCAGCTGTCGGCCACCTGGATGACAGATAAGTAGGAATTAGGGGAAATCAGCTCTCCCGATCGGCGAGGCCCTGCCCCCGGCGCGCCGGACATGAACTGCGTTCACTTGTCAGTGAGTTGGGTGAGCAGCCCAGAAACAGGCGCGGCCCGTACGGATGAAGGTTCCGTACGGGCCGGGTGCCTGGTGTCGGTCAGTGGTTGCGCGGGAAGCCCAGGTCCACGCCCGCCGGGGCCTCCGAGGGGTCCGGCCAGCGGGTGGTGACGACCTTGCCGCGGGTGTAGAAGTGCACGCCGTCGTTGCCATAGATGTGGTGGTCGCCGAAGAGCGAGTCCTTCCAGCCGCCGAAGGAGTGGTAGCCCACCGGGACCGGGATCGGGACGTTCACGCCGACCATGCCGGCCTCGATCTCCAGCTGGAAGCGGCGGGCCGCGCCGCCGTCGCGGGTGAAGATGGCCGTGCCGTTGCCAAACGGGGATGCGTTGATCAGAGCCACGCCGTCCTCGTACGTCTCCGCGCGCAGCACGCACAGCACCGGGCCGAAGATCTCGTCGCGGTAGGCGTCCGAGTCGGTCGAGACGCGGTCCAGGAGCGACAGGCCGATCCAGTGGCCGTCCTCGAAGCCGTCGACCGTGTAGCCGGTGCCGTCCAGGACGACCTCCGCGCCCTGGGCCGCCGCGCCCGTGACGTAGGAGGCGACCTTGTCGCGGTGGGCCTTGGTGATCAGCGGGCCCATCTCGGACTCCGGGTCGTTGCCGGGGCCGATCTTGATCTTCTCGGCGCGCTCGCGGATCTTCTGGACCAGCTCGTCGGCGATAGAACTGACCGCGACGACCGCGGAGATCGCCATGCAGCGCTCACCCGCGGAACCGTACGCCGCGGAGACCGCCGCGTCCGCGGCCGCGTCCAGGTCCGCGTCCGGGAGGACCAGCATGTGGTTCTTCGCGCCGCCGAGCGCCTGGACGCGCTTGTGGTTGGCGGAGGCGGTGGTGTGGATGTAGCGGGCGATCGGGGTGGAGCCGACGAAGGAGACCGCGGCGACGTCCGGGTGGGCGAGCAGCGCGTCGACCGCGACCTTGTCGCCGTGGACGACATTGAGCACGCCGTCGGGCAGGCCCGCCTCGGCGGCCAGCTCCGCGAGCAGGTTGGATGCCGACGGGTCCTTCTCGCTCGGCTTCAGTACGAACGTGTTTCCGCAGGCGATGGCCAGCGGGAACATCCACATCGGGACCATCGCCGGGAAGTTGAACGGCGTGATGCCCGCGACGACGCCGAGCGGCTGGCGGATCGCGGACACGTCGACCCGGTTGGAGACCTGGGTGGACAGTTCACCCTTGAGCTGGGTGGTGATGCCGCAGGCCAGCTCCACGATCTCGAGGCCGCGGGCGACCTCGCCGAGCGCGTCGGAGTGGACCTTGCCGTGCTCGGCGGTGATCAGCGCGGCGATATCGTCGCGGTGCGCGTCGAGGAGCGCGCGATAGCGGAAGAGGATGCCGGTGCGCTGCGCGAGCGAGGACGTGCCCCAGGTGGCGTATGCCTCCTTCGCCGTCGTGACGGCCGCGTCGACCTCCTCGGCCGAGGCCAGCGCGACCTGGGTGGTGACGGCGCCGGTCGCCGGGTCGGTGACCGGGCCCCAGTTGCCGGACGCGCCCTCGACGGTCTTGCCACCGATCCAGTGGTTGACGGTCTTCATTTCGTGCTCCTTCACAGATGGGGGCGTCACAGATGGCGGCGTCGGGCTGCGACCTGCCGGTCGTACTCCTCCCGGGCCTTGACCGCCGACGGCCGGGTCGCGGTCTCGGCCACCGGAACATCCCACCACGCCTGCGCGGGAGGCGCGCCCGACACAGTGTCTGCCGTTTCGGTCTCGACGTAGACACCTGTGGGAACGTCTGCCGCCCGCGCCTCGGCGAGCGCTTCGCGCAGGTCACGCACCGTCCTGGCGCGGATCACGCGCATCCCCAGCGAGGCGGCGTTGGCGGCCAGGTCGACGGGGAGCGGGGCGCCGGTGTACGTACCGTCGCCGACCCGGTGGCGGTAGGCGGTGCCGAAGCGCTCCGCGCCCACCGACTCGGAAAGGCCTCCGATGGAGGCGTACCCATGGTTCTGCAGGATGACCACTTTGATCGGGATGTTCTCCTGGACGGCTGTGACGATTTCGGTGGGGTTCATCAAATACGTACCGTCGCCGACGAGCGCCCAGACAGGCCGTCCGGGCGCGGCCATCCCGACGCCGATGGCCGCGGGGATCTCGTATCCCATGCAGGAGTAGCCGTACTCGACGTGGTACTGGTCGGCGGAACGGGCCCGCCACAGCTTGTGCAGGTCGCCCGGGAGCGAGCCCGCGGCGTTGATCACGATGTCGTCGCCGGTGACCAGAGCGTCGAGGGCGCCGAGCACCTGGGGCTGGGTGGGGCGGGTGTCAGGGTCCTCGGCCTCGTACGCGGCGTCGACGCGGTGCTCCCAGCGCTCCTTGTCGTCGGCGTACTCCGTCTCGTACGCGGGTTCCACGCGGAAGCGCGTGCCCAGCGCGCCGGCCAGCTCGTCAAGGGCGGTGCGGGCGTCCGCGACGAGTGAGAGTCCGGACATCTTGTGGGCGTCGAAGGTGGTGATGTTGATGTTCAGGAACCGGACGGCCGGGTTCTGGAAGAGGGTCGCGGAGGCGGTGGTGAAGTCGGACCAGCGAGTGCCGACGCCGATCACCAGATCTGCGGTACGGGCCAGTTCGTCGGCCGTGGCGGTGCCGGTGTGACCGATGCCGCCGACGTCGCAGGGGTGGTCGTGGGGCAGCGAGCCCTTACCTGCCTGGGTGGAGGCGACCGGGATGCCGGTCGCCCCGGCGAAGGACCGCAGGGCTTCCTCGGCCTCGCTGTGGTGGACGCCGCCGCCCACCACGATCAGAGGGCGGCGGGCCGCGGTCAGCGCGCGGCGCGCCGCGTCGAGGGCGTCCAGGTCGGGCCGGGGCCGGCGCACCTGCCAGACGCGCTCGGCGAAGAACTCCTCCGGCCAGTCGTACGCCTCGGCCTGCACGTCCTGCGGCAGCGCGAGCGTGACCGCGCCGGTGGCGGCGGGGTCGGCGAGCACGCGCATGGCCTGAAGGGCGGCCGGGATCAGCGCCTCGGGGCGGGTGACGCGGTCGAAGTAGCGAGAGACCGGGCGCAGCGCGTCGTTGACCGACACATCGCCTGCGTACGGGACTTCGAGCTGCTGGAGGACCGGGTCGGCGGGGCGGGTCGCGAACACGTCGCCGGGCAGCAGCAGGACCGGCAGCCGGTTGATGGTGGCGAGCGCGGCGCCGGTGACGAGATTGGTCGCGCCGGGGCCGATGGAGGTGGTGACGGCGTGGGCGGAGAGGCGGCGGGACTGGCGGGCGTAGCCGACGGCGGCGTGCACCATGGCCTGTTCGTTGCGGCCCTGGAAGTACGGCATGCCGGTGGCGGACGTGCCTGACATGCCTGAGATACCTGATGCCCCGGCCGCGCCGGACTCGAGGAGCGCCTGGCCGAGTCCGGCTACATTGCCGTGGCCGAAGATGCCCCAGGTGGCGTTGATCAGGCGGTGGCGGCTGCCGTCACGCTCGGTGAACTGGCGGGCGAGGAAGGCGACGAGGGCTTGGGCGACGGTGAGTCGGCGCGTAGTGCTCATCGGGGGCCTTCCTGGGCGTCGGCTTCGTACAGGGGCAGGCGGGGGTCGACGGGCTGGGTCGGCCAGGTGTCGCGGATCCAGCCGTGGTCCGGGTGGTCGCAGATCAGCCACTCGCGCTCGTCGCCCGGGCCGGCCATGACGTTCAGGTAGTACATATTGCGGCCGGGCGCGGCGATGGACGGGCCGTGCCAGCCGTCGGGGATCAGGACGGCGTCGCCGGTGCGGACTTCGGCGAGGACGTCGCTGCCGCCGGGCCGGGACGGGGAGACCCGGTGGTAGCCCATGCCGCCGCGGTCGATCTCGAAATAGTAGATCTCCTCGAGCTCGGACTCGATGCCTGGGCGGTGCTCGTCGTGCTTGTGCGGCGGGTACGAGGACCAGTTGCCACCAGGGGTGAGCACCTCGACCGCGATCAGCTTGTCGCAGTCGAAGGTGTCCGCGGCCGCGAAATTGTTGACCTGGCGCGAGCAGTTGCCCGAGCCACGCAGCTCGACCGGTACCTCCGGCGCGGGGCCGTAGCGAGCGGGGAGTCGTCGCTCGCACTTCGCTCCTGCCAGGGCGAAGCGGCCTCCCGCACCGGAGGCGATCTGTGCATGGGCATCGCGCGGTACGTAGGCGAAGTCCGTCACTCCGCCGAACACGCTTTCTCTGCCCTGCAGTTCAAAGATCTCGCCTTGCGTCTGCACCGTGCAACCGCCGGTGAGCGGCAGCACGATCCACTCGCTTTCCCCGGCGGCCAGGGAGTGTGAGCCGCCGGGCTCCAGCTCCAGTACACGGAGGCTGGAGTACCCCCAGCCGGCCTGCTCGGGTTCGATCCGGAGGGCGTAGGGACCACTCGCCGCGCTCCCCGCCGGCACGTACTGCTTCTGGTCGTCGGTCTCGCTCATGACTTCTCCGTACCCCCTACAGCAGTCCTACGGCCGCATCGACCGCCCCGGCAACGTCTCCGTCGACCGGATACAGCAGCGAGCGTCCCACCACCAGCCCCTGCACGGTGGGCAGTTGCAGCGCACCACGCCATTTCTCGTACGCGCCGTGCTGGTCGTCGCCGATCTCGCCTCCGAGGAGGACCGCGGGCAGGGTCGAGGTCTCCATCACGGCCGCCATGTCGTCGGGGTCGTCGGTGACGGGGACCTTCAGCCAGGAGTACGCGGAGGTGCCGGCAAGCCCGGACGCGATGGCGATCGACCGGGTGACTGCTTCGGCGCTGAGATCGTTGCGGAGCAGGCCGTCGATCCGGTGACAGATGAACGGCTCTATGAAGACGGGAAGCTGACGCGCGGCCATCTCGTCGACGGCGCGGGCGGTGGCGTGCAGCGTGTCGAGGGAGGCGGGGTCCTGGTAGTCGATACGGAGCAGCAGCTTGCCCGCGTCGAAGCCGAGCCGGTCCAGGTCCTGGGCACGGTGTCCGGTGAACCGGTCGTCGAGCTCGAACGCGGCGCCCGCGAGCCCCCCGCGGTTCATCGAACCCATGACGACCTTGTCGTCGAGGGCGCCGAGGAGGAGCAGGTCGTCGAGGATGTCGGCGGTGGCGAGCACGCCGTCGACGCCGGGGCGGGAGAGGGCCAGGCAGAGCCGTTCGAGCAGATCGAGTCGGTTTGCCATGGCGAGGCGGCGGTCCCCGACTGCGAGGGCGCCGCGGGCGGGGTGGTCGGCGGCGATGATCATCAGGCGCCCGCTGTCGCCGATGAGCCCAGGTCGCCTGCGGCGCCGGGTGGCGGCCTCGGCGACGGCCTCGGGATGGCGGGTGCGGATCCCGACGAGCTCGGCGATGTCGACGCGGCTCACGAAGCGGCTCCGGGCGGGTGTGTGTCGCCGGGCCGGTAGGGCGCGGCGGATGTCTGGGCCGGGGACGGCGGGGGCGGTGCGCTGGACGGCGGGGGCGGCGGGGTCGGGGATTGCGCGGGCGGGGTCGGTGCGCTGGGCGGCGGGGTCGGGGACGGCGGGACCGGGCCGCCGGTCAGGACCTGGTCGACCTCGGCGGCGTACGGCATCGCGGTGGAGCAGGCGAGGCGGGCGGCGACGATGGCCCCGGCGGCGTTGGCGTACCGCATGATGCGCTCCAACTCCCAGCCGGAGAGCAGCCCGTGGCACAGCGCCCCGCCGAACGCGTCCCCGGCACCAAGCCCGTTGACCACCTCGACGGGGACGGGCGGCACCTCGGCCTGCGTCCCGTCCCGGTGTACGGCGAGGACACCTTTGGGGCCCTGCTTGACGACGGCGAGCTCGATCCCGGCGGCAAGGAGCGCGCGGGCCGCGGCGTACGGCTCGCGCTCGCCGGTGGCGATTTCACACTCCTCCAGGTTGCCGACGGCGACGGTGGCGTGCGCCAGCGCCTCGGCGTAGTACCGTCGCGCCTCGGCCGGGTCCCCCCAGAACATCGGCCGCCAGTCGAGGTCGACGACGGTGATGCCGGACCGGTCCCGGTGGGCGAGTGCGGCCAGCGTCGCCGTACGGCTCGGCTCCGTGCACAGGCCGGTGCCGGTCATCCAGAAGACGCGCGCCGCGCGGATCTCCGCGAGGTCCAGCTCGTGCTCGTGAATTTCGAGGTCGGGAGCTTTCGGCTGCCGGTAGAAGTAGAGCGGGAAGTCGTCCGGCGGGAAGATCTCGCAGAAGGTGACCGGGGTCGGATAGGCGGCGACCGCGGTCACCCAGCGGTCGTCGACCCCGAACTCCCCCAGCGCCTGGTGGAGATAGTCCCCGAAGGCGTCCTGGCCGGTGCGGGTGATCACCGCCGTCCGCCGGCCGAGCCGGGCTGCCCCGACCGCGACATTCGTGGCCGAGCCGCCGAGGAACTTTCCGAACGTGTCGACCTGCGCCAAC
The DNA here is from genome assembly GCF_053599675.1 of Streptomyces sp. NPDC000880. Lineage (NCBI taxonomy): Bacteria > Bacillati > Actinomycetota > Actinomycetes > Kitasatosporales > Streptomycetaceae > Streptomyces > Streptomyces sp. NPDC000880. Next base: position 29,522 of record NZ_JBSFMS010000006.1, read on the forward strand.
GGGACCCCGATCCGCAGCGGATACAGGTCCACCCCGATCCGGCCCATCGTGATCACGTCGTACGGCTGAGGCATGCGCGTCCCTTCGGTTCGACGCCGGCTGCCCCCAGGTCTAGTGCTCCCTCCTGAACCCTGTCAACATTTTGTCCTTACATTCGGACGAAGGCTTGACACCCTTCCGCGGCGGCCGGAAAGCTCGTCCGCATGACCTCATCCGTCCCCTCCCTGAAACGCATCCGGGTCGGCTCAGCCCCCGACTCCTGGGGGGTGTGGTTCCCCGACGACCCTCAGCAGGTTCCCTGGCAGCGCTTCCTCGACGAGGTCGCGAGTGCCGGTTACGAATGGATCGAGCTCGGTCCGTACGGCTATCTCCCGAGCGAACCCGCCCTCCTCACCGAGGAGACCGCCCGGCGCGGCCTGAAGGTCTCGGCGGGAACGGTCTTCACCGGGCTGCACCACGGGCCGGCCGTCTGGGACAGGACCTGGGCACACGTCTCCGACATCGCGGCGCTGACCCGGGCCATGGGCGCGGAGCATCTGGTCGTCATCCCCTCCTTCTGGCGCGACGACAAAACGGGCCAGGTACTGGAGGACCGCACCCTGACCCCCGCGCAGTGGCGCGATCTCACCACCCAGACCGAACGGCTGGGCCATGAGGTGCGCGAGCGGTACGGACTGAAGATCGTCGTCCATCCGCACGCGGACACCCATATCGACAGCGAGGAGAACGTCAGCCGGTTCCTCGACGGCACCGATCCCGAACTGGTCTCCCTGTGCCTGGACACCGGGCACTACGCCTACTGCGGCGGCGACAGCGTCAAGCTGATCGAGACCTACGGGGAGCGGATCGGCTACCTCCATCTCAAGCAGGTGGACCCGGAGATCCTCGCCGAAGTCGTCGCGGACGAGGTGCCCTTCGGTCCTGCGGTCGGCCGGGGCGTGATGTGCGAACCTCCCGCCGGGGTACCCGCGCTGGAGCCGGTACTGGCCGCGGCCCAGGCGCTGGACGTCGAACTCTTCGCCATCGTCGAGCAGGACATGTACCCCTGCCCGCCGGACAAACCCTTCCCGATCGCCCGGCGGACCCGCGGTTTCCTGCGCTCTTGTGGCGCCTGACGCGAACACGCCACCAGCGTTGTTGCCTCCTCGTCACGCATGTCTCCGTTCTGCGAGCCTTCCGTCACAGTCGATCAACAGCCCTCCCCTCAATCCCCTCGCAGTCGTTCAACGGGTAGCTCAGTGATCGCCAGCGTCCGCGCTGCAGCTCCCGACGGCCCCCCGCGCCGCCGCTGCCGCGCACGCACGGAGGTGCCACACAGATGACGGACAGAAGACTCTGGTCCTACAAGGACATCGCCGCGCACATCCGGGTGCAGCCGGACACAGTCCGCTCCTACCGCAAGCACGGCCTTCTCCCGCCGCCCGACCATGTGGAGGCCGGGAAGCCCTACTGGTACGCGGACACGATCCGCGTCTGGGTGGCCAATCGCCCCGGGAACAGACGCCGCAGGGAGTGAGCACCGCGCGAGACGTGCCCGGGATTGGGCGGTCCGCCGCGGTATCAGGCCCTGACGCTGTCCCGTGCCCCATCCGCGTCCGGCTCCGGCTCCGAGTCCGGCATCGGCTCCGAGTCCGGCCGGCACGGGCTGCGGTATCTCCCCCTCGCTCAGCCCGAATCGCCGATGGAACCGGCGCAGCGGCCCGGGCGCCCACCAGGCGCCGCGATCCTCGACCTCCCGCTCGACGAGCTGCTGGACGCGGTCCTCGACCCACTCTTCGCGTTCAACCACGAGAACCCGGCCTTCGCCGTCCTGAATGCACGGCCCCGACATCCCCGGCCGGATCACCCAGGAGTTCAACGCCCTGCACGCGGGGCTGCTCACCCGGATCGAGGAGATCATCGCGGGCTACCTCCCCGACGCCCCGCCCGCCGAGCTCTCCCGCACCGCCGCCACGATCTTCGCCATCGTCAAGGCCGGTCTGGATCTGGTCCTCACCCACGAGGACGAGGAGCGAGAGGCGTACATCACCGAGATCAAGAAGGTCATGTTCGGGTACCTGAACCCGCTCCTCGGCGAAGCCGTGCTCCCCATGACGGAGCGGCGAGACACGGCGCCAGGTTCACATTAATACCCCCTAGGGGTATAGTCTGGTGAGCGTCGGGGAGCCAAGGCATCCCCCCGCCTCTCCGGCACACCACGACCTCGTACGTGCACCCAGTACGTGTTGCACCCTCGAAGAGGAGAACGCCATGACCGCCGAGACGAAGACCGAGACCGCCCGGGCGACCGGCTCCTGCTGCTCGTCCACCGGCTCCTGCCACGACGGCGCGGCCGATGTCCGGATCGGCGGCGTCACCACGGTCTACCAGGTCACAGGCATGACCTGTGGCCACTGCGAGGGCGCGGTCACCGGCGAGCTCTCCGAGCTGCCGGGCGTCACTTCGGTGAAGGCGGTCGCCGCAAGCGGCCAGGTGACGGTGGTCTCCGATGCCCCGCTCGACGAGACGGCCGTGCGCGAGGCCGTGGACGAGGCGGGATACGAGCTCGTCGGCCAGGCCTGAGACCGGGCACCGAGCGCCGCACCGCTCGGCCGGCACCGGACACCGAGCGCCCCCTTCTGCCAAACCCTCCCGCCAGGCCTGCCCGACCAGTCCGATGCTGGTCGGGCACGGCCCGGCGCCCATTGTGGAGATGGAGTACTGAACGTGGAAACTTCCCAGGTCGAGCTCACCATCGGCGGGATGACCTGCGCCTCTTGCGCCGCCCGCGTCGAGAAGAAGCTCAACCGCATGGACGGCGTCAGCGCCACGGTCAACTACGCCACCGAGAAGGCGAAGATCTCCTACCCGCACGGGCTTGAGGTCGCCGACCTCATCGCCACCGTCGTCAAGACCGGCTACACGGCCGAGCAGCCCCCGCCGCGCGAGCCGGAGCCGGACCCCACTCCCGGCGCGACTTCCGACGCGGCCCCCGCGGCACACGTCGAACCGGAGTCCGCCGCCCTCCGTCAGCGCCTCACCGTTTCAGCCCTGCTCGCGATACCCGTCGTCCTCATGGCGATGATCCCCGCCCTCCAGTTCGACAACTGGCAGTGGCTCTCCCTCACCCTCGCCGCCCCCGTCGTCGTCTGGGGTGCGCTCCCCTTCCACCGGGCCGCCTGGACCAACCTCCGGCACGGCGCGGCCACCATGGACACCCTCATCTCCGTCGGCACGCTCGCCGCCTTCGGCTGGTCGCTCTGGGCTCTCTTCCTCGGCCATGCGGGCATGCCCGGTATGCGGCACGGCTTCGACCTCACCGTCTCGCGCACCGACGCCTCCTCCACGATCTATCTCGAAGTCGCAGCGGGCGTCACCACCTTCCTCCTCCTCGGCCGCTATCTGGAGGCCCGCTCCAAGCGGAAGGCGGGCGCGGCCCTGCGCGCCCTGATGGAGCTGGGCGCCAAGGACGTCGCCGTGTTGCGCGACGGAACGGAGGTACGGATTCCGGTGGGTCGGCTCGCGGTCGGCGACCGGTTCGTCGTACGCCCCGGAGAGAAGGTCGCCACCGACGGCACGGTCGTCGAGGGCGCCTCCGCCGTCGACGCCTCGATGCTGACGGGTGAGTCCGTGCCGCTGGATGTGGCCGCGGGTGACCCGGTCACCGGCGGCTGCGTCAACGCCGGCGGCCGTCTCGTCGTCGAGGCCACCCGGGTCGGCGCGGACACCCAGCTCGCCCGGATCGCCCGGCTGGTCGAGGACGCTCAGAACGGCAAGGCCGACGTGCAGCGCCTCGCCGACCGGATCTCGGCCGTCTTCGTACCCGTCGTCCTGGTGATCGCCCTCGGCACCCTGGCCGGCTGGCTGCTGACCACCGCAGACGCGACCGCGGCCTTCACCGCCGCTGTCGCCGTACTGATCATCGCCTGCCCCTGCGCGCTCGGCCTGGCGACGCCGACCGCCCTCATGGTGGGCACCGGTCGCGGCGCCCAGCTCGGCATCCTCATCAAGGGCCCCGAGGTGCTGGAGTCCACCCGCAGGGTCGACACCATCGTCCTGGACAAGACGGGGACGGTCACCACGGGCCGGATGAGCCTTCAGGGCGTGTACGTCTCCGAAACCGCCGATGAGGATGAACTGCTGCGTTTCGCGGGCGCATTGGAGCACGCGTCGGAGCATCCGATCGCCCGCGCTCTCGCGGCGGGAGCCGAGGAGCGCGTCGGCGCCCTGCCCGTGCCGACGGCTTTCGAGAACGTCCCGGGCCTCGGCGTACGAGGCGACGTCGACGGGCACCAGGTGCTGGTCGGGCGCGCGCAACTGCTCGAGAACGCCGGGGTGGAGCTGACCCGCGAGCTGAAGGCCGCTGCGGGAGAGGGACGTACCGCCGTCTTCGTCGCCCGGGACGGCAAGGCGCTGGGCGTGCTCAGCGTCGCCGACGCGGTCAAGGACACCAGCGCCGAGGCGGTGGCGCGGCTGCGCGACCTCGGTCTCACTCCGGTGCTGCTGACCGGCGACAGCAAGGCGGTCGCCGACGCGGTCGCTGCCGAGGTCGGCATCGACGAGGTGTACGCCGAGGTCATGCCCGAGGAGAAAGTGGCTGTGGTCCGTCGTCTCCAGGCGCAGGGCCGCAGCGTCGCAATGGTGGGTGACGGGGTCAATGACGCGGCCGCACTGGCCGTCGCCGACCTGGGTCTGGCGATGGGCACGGGCACGGACGCGGCGATAGAGGCCGGTGATCTGACGCTCGTACGAGGGGATCTGAGGACTGCGGCCGACGCGATCCGTCTCGCCCGTCGGACACTGATGTCAATCAAGGGCAATATTTTCTGGGCTTTCGGCTACAACGTCGCCGCACTGCCCCTGGCGGCATCAGGCCTGCTCAACCCCATGATCGCCGGTTTCGCCATGGCCTTTTCATCCGTATTTGTGGTAGCCAACAGCCTGCGGCTGCGCTCCTTCAGGTGACTACAAGTAGGCCACAAGACCTTCACAAAGAGACCTAGATCACAGATATTTAGGGGTAACCATTCAGGCTCCTCGCGAGTCTAAATTGGCGATGCCGAGAACGTCTTGGGGGACGTTCATGGGATGTCTTGGGGGACGTCCCAGGCAAGCGTTGGCCGGGGCACGTGCCCGGGGAGCTTTGAGCGGCCCTCCCGTGCGTACGTACCCCGGCAGACCGCATGAGGAGCTTCTGCGGCCAGCAGACGCCCGGCCGGATCCCGTGGGGGGAATCCGCTCCGGGGATATGGGAAGCGCCCCGCCCGCCGACCCGTGGGGGGATCGGCAGCGGGGCGCTTTCCGCTGTCTGCGCGCCTGCGACGGGACCGGTTACGAGGCGCGGACGCGCACCACGTGCCGGAGTCCTGGTGTCAGCGGGCCTCGACCGGGACGAAGTCGCGCAGGACCTCGCCGGTGTAGATCTGGCGCGGACGGCCGATGCGGGAACCCGGCTCCTTGATCATCTCGTGCCACTGGGCGATCCAGCCGGGCAGTCGGCCGATCGCGAAGAGCACGGTGAACATCTCGGTCGGGAAGCCCATGGCCCGGTAGATCAGGCCCGTGTAGAAGTCCACGTTCGGATAGAGGTTGCGCGAGACGAAGTAGTCGTCGGAGAGCGCGTGCTCCTCCAGCTTGAGCGCGATGTCGAGCAGCTCGTCGGACTTGCCGAGCGCCGAGAGGACATCGTGCGCCGCGGCCTTGATGATCTTCGCGCGCGGGTCGAAGCTCTTGTAGACGCGGTGGCCGAAGCCCATCAGGCGGACGCCGTCCTCCTTGTTCTTCACCTTGCGGATGAAGGAGTCGACGTCGCCGCCGTTGGCCTTGATGCCCTCGAGCATCTCCAGGACCGACTGATTGGCGCCACCGTGGAGCGGGCCCCACAGGGCACTGATGCCGGCGGAGATCGAGGCGAACATGTTCGCCTGCGAGGAGCCGACCAGACGCACGGTGGAGGTCGAACAGTTCTGCTCGTGGTCCGCGTGCAGGATCAGCAGCTTGTCGAGTGCGGAGACCACGACAGGGTCCAGGTCGTACTCCTGGGCGGGGACCGAGAAGGTCATCCGCAGGAAGTTCTCCACGTACCCGAGGTCGTTGCGCGGGTAGACGAAGGGGTGGCCGATCGACTTCTTGTAGGCGTACGCCGCGATCGTCGGCAGCTTGGCCAGCAGCCGGACCGTGGAGAGGTGGCGCTGCTTCTCATCGAACGGGTTATGGCTGTCCTGGTAGAACGTCGAAAGAGCGCTGACCACGGAGGACAGCATCGCCATCGGGTGCGCGTCGCGCGGGAATCCGCCATAAAACCGCTTGACGTCCTCGTGCAGCAGCGTGTGCTGGGTGATCTCACCCCGGAAGCTGGAAAGCTCGTCGACCGTCGGAAGCTCGCCGTTGATCAGCAGGTACGCCACCTCAAGGAAAGTGGAGCGCTCGGCCAGCTGCTCAATGGGGTAACCGCGGTACCGCAGGATGCCCTGCTCGCCGTCGAGATATGTGATCGAGGATTTATAGGCGGCGGTATTGCCGTATCCACTGTCCAGGGTCACCAAACCGGTCTGGGCTCGGAGCTTGCCGATGTCGAAGCCCTTGTCACCGACGGTGCTCTCGACCACCGGGTAGGTGTATTCACCGTCCGCGTACCGCAGTACTACAGAGTTGTCGCTCACGTCATCCCTCACCGACGTAGTGCCTCTTCTTCGAGGTGCCCTGACTGTCTCTACCATCCCCCATTTGGCTGTGGAGAGTGCACTCGGGGTCGACCATTGGGCCTATCGGCGGCACTCAGTGCCGCCAACCTGCTCATCTTGCCCCGTTCGCCCAGGTTCCGGAAGCCGGGGTGGCTTATCCCACTCCGCGGGGCCGGGAGGGCTTCCCCCGCGCGGCGGAGCCCTCCGCGTCAGCCGCCGGCCAGCCGGTGGTCCACCGCGGTGAAACGTCTGCCCGCGGAAACAGTGCGTACTGCCTGCCCTATCGCCTTGCGGGAGCCCACCAGCACGACGAGCTTCTTGGCCCGGGTCACCGCCGTGTAGAGAAGGTTCCGCTGGAGCATCATCCAGGCTCCGGTGGTGACCGGAATCACCACCGCGGGGTACTCGCTGCCCTGCGAGCGGTGGATGGTGACGGCGTACGCGTGTGCCAGCTCGTCCAGCTCGTCGAAGTCGTACGGAACCTCCTCGTCCTCGTCCGTCAGCACCGTCAGCCGCTGATCGTCCAGCTGGAGCGAGGTGACCACGCCGACCGTGCCGTTGAAGACGCCGTTCTTGCCTTTCTCGTAATTGTTGCGAATCTGGGTGACCTTGTCGCCGACGCGGAAGACCCGGCCGCCGAATCGCTTCTCCGGGAGGTCGGGCCGCGCGGGCGTAATCGCCTGTTGGAGCAAGCCGTTGAGGGTGCCGGCACCGGCCGGGCCTCGGTGCATGGGTGCGAGTACCTGCACATCGCGCCGCGGATCCAAGCCGAATTTGGCGGGGATTCGGCGGGCCGCCACGTCCACAGTGAGCTTTCCCGCGTCCTCCGTCTCCTCCTCCACGAAGAGAAAGAAGTCGGGGAGACCGGAAGTGATGGGCTGCACACCGGAGTTGATGCGGTGGGCGTTGGTGACGACGCCGGACTGCTGAGCCTGCCGGAAGATGCGGGTCAGCCGGACATTCGGCACCGGGCCGCCGTCCGCGAGCAGATCGCGCAGCACCTCGCCGGCGCCGACGCTCGGCAGCTGGTCCACGTCCCCCACCAGCAGCAGATGCGCGCCGGGGGCGACCGCCTTGACCAGCTTGTTGGCCAGCAGCAGATCGAGCATGGATGCCTCGTCGACCACCACCAGGTCCGCCTCCAGCGGTCTGTCCCGGTCGTACGCCGCGTCCCCGCCGGGCCTCAGCTCCAGCAGCCGGTGCACGGTGGACGCCTCCGCGCCAGTGAGCTCGGCGAGCCGCTTGGCCGCGCGCCCGGTGGGGGCAGCGAGCACGACCCTCGCCTTCTTGGCGCGGGCCAGCTCCACGATGGAGCGGACCGTGAACGACTTGCCGCAGCCGGGGCCGCCGGTCAGCACCGCGACCTTCCGGGTGAGGGCCAGCTTGACCGCCTGCTCCTGTTCGGGCGCCAACTCCGCGCCCGTACGGTCCGCCAGCCACGCCAGTGCCTTGTCCCACGCGACGTCCTGGAAGGCGGGCATCCGGTCCTGCTCGGCCCGCAGCAGTCTGTTCAGCTGGGCGGCGAGTGAGATTTCGGCACGGTGGAAGGGCACGAGATAGATGGCGGTCAGGGGGTCTCCTCCGTCCGGGGCCGGGACCTGTTCCCGTACGACACCCTCCTCCTCGCCCGCGAGTTCGGCGAGGCACTCGATGACAAGGCCGGTGTCGACCTGGAGCAGCTTCACCGCGGCCGCGATCACCTGCTCCTCGGGCAGGAAGCAGTGCCCCTGGTCGGTGGACTGCGACAGGGCGTACTGCAGGCCCGCCTTGACCCGCTCCGGGCTGTCGTGCGGTATGCCGACCGCCTGGGCGATCTTGTCAGCGGTGAGGAAGCCGATGCCCCAGACGTCGGCGGCCAGGCGGTACGGCTGGTTCTTGACGACCGAGATCGAGGCGTCGCCGTACTTCTTGTAGATGCGCACCGCGATGGACGTCGAGACGCCGACGCCCTGGAGGAAGATCATGACCTCCTTGATGGCCTTCTGCTCCTCCCAGGCGACACCGATCAACTTCGTCCGCTTCGGGCCGAGTCCTGGGACCTCGATGAGCTTCTTCGGCTGCTGCTCGATGATGTCGAGGGTGTCGATCCCGAAGTGTTCGACGATGCGCTCGGCGATTCTGGGGCCGATGCCCTTGATCAGGCCCGAGCCGAGATAGCGGCGTATGCCCTGGATCGTGGCCGGCAGGACCGTGGTGTAGTTCTCCACCGTGAACTGCTTGCCGTACTGGGCGTGGGAGCCCCAGCGGCCCTCCATACGCAGGGACTCGCCCGGCTGCGCGCCGAGCAGCGAGCCGACCACTGTGAGGAGATCGGCTCCGCCGCGGCCGGTGTCGACACGGGCGACGGTGTAGCCGGTCTCGTCGTTGGCGTATGTGATCCGCTCGAGGACGCCTTCGACCACTGCGAGATTGGACATGATCCGACGCTACCGCCGGGGTCCGACAGTACGGGTGGCCTGTGGACAACTCCGGGTCGGGCTGTGTCGGGGAGGCCTGCGGGGTGACCGGGAACTGTCGAGGGGGCCCGGTCCGACGACCGGGCCCCTCCTGTTCCCCTCCGTCAAGGGCACCCTGATCCCCCCAGATCCCCTCCCCGGGAGCCTTGACGACAGGTACGACCCTCGTCACCCGGAAAGGGTTGCACGACAGCGGGGAGTTGTTTTCTTGCGGCTCGTGCGGGGGTCCGCGAGTTCGGGTCTTGGCCGACCCGGGGCGCGGGGGTCCGCGAGTTCGGGTCTTGGCCGTCCCCGGCGTCCGGGTGCGCGGTGCTGGGTCCTTGGGCCGTCCCGGCGTCCGGGTCTCCGCAGTGCGGGTCCTTGGGCTGTCCCGGGCCCGGGACCGTGGGGTGGCCGTTTGGGGCCGCTCCGGGGCTCGTATCCGGGACTGCTTTCCTCACCGCGCTTCGCGCGAGCTGCGCCGCTTTACGTCCCGGACACGACCCCTGCGCGTCCCCTTGCCCACTGAACGATCCGGGTGGCCCCGTGTGCCGCACATGGTCCGCGTGAGGGGGGACGGGGTCGTAGGAGGGGGAAAGCCCGGACGTAAAGCGGCGCAGCCGGGACCGCAGCGAGGAACGAGCGGAGGTCCCGCGAGGAAAGCAGTCCGGGCGCGCCCTCCGGAGGCCCCGGCACCCGCCACCCCACGGCCCCGGGTCCCCGGGACAGCCCCGAGGCCCGCGCCCCGGGCCCCCCGCCCGAGGCGACCCGCACACCGGAACAGCCCAAAGACCCGCACCGCGGACCCCCGCCCGAGGCGACCCGCACACCGGAACAGCCAAACCCCGCACCGCGAACCCCGCCCGAGGCGACCCCGCACCCCGGACAGCCAAACCCCGCACGCAAACGCCAATACCCGCCGGAACAGCTACGCCGCGAACTCCTCGTACCGCGTCAGCACCTCCCCCAGGACCTCCTCCCCGTCCCGCGCCCACAGCCCCTCGTTGAACAGCTCCACCTCGATCGCGCCCCCGTACCCCGCCGCCTCCACCCGTTCCCTCCACTCGCGCATGTCGATCGCACCGTCCCCGAGTTGGCCCCGGCCGTTCAGCACCCCCGCCGGCAACGGCGTTGTCCAGTCCGCCAGTTGGAACGCGTGGATACGGCCCGACGCGCCCGCCCTCGCCACCGCGGCCGGCGCCGAGTCGTCCCACCAGATGTGGTACGTGTCCACCACCACGCCGACCTGCGACGCCGGGAAGCGCTCGGCGAGGTCCAGCGCCTGCGTCAGCGTCGAGACCACACACCGGTCCGCCGCGTACATCGGGTGGAGCGGCTCGATCGCCAGCCGCACACCCCGTTCTCCCGCGTAGGGAGCCAGTACGGACAGCGCGTCCGCGATGCGTTCCCGCGCGGCCGGCAGGTCGCGGCTGCCCGCCGGGAGGCCGCCCGAGACCAGGACCAGGGTGTCCGTGCCGAGCGCCGCCGCCTCGTCGATCGCCGTGCGGTTGTCGGCCAGGGCGCGGGCCCGCTCCGCCGGGTCGATCGCGGTGAAGAAGCCTCCGCGGCACAGGCTGGTCACCGTCAGCCCCGCGTCGCGTACGAGCTTCGCCGCCGCGTCGACTCCGTACGCCCGGACCGGTTCGCGCCACAGGCCCACCCCCGAGACGCCCAGGCGTACGCATGCCTCGGTGAGTTCGGGGAGGGTGAGCTGCTTCACGGTCATCTGGTTGATGCTGAAGCGGGTCAGGTCGGCTGAATCGGTCACTGGTTGACTCCGTACATCGCCAGCAGGGACTTCATACGCGCCTCGGCCAGGCCCGGGTCGGGGAACAGGCCGAGGCCGTCAGCCAGTTCGTAAGCCCGGCACAAGTGCGGCAGCGAGCGGGCCGACTGCAGGCCGCCCACCATCGTGAAGTGCGACTGGTGCCCGGCCAGCCAGGCGAGCAGCACCACGCCCGTCTTGTAGAAGCGGGTCGGTGCCTCGAACAGATGGCGGGACAGCTCGACCGTCGGGTCGAGGAGTTTGCGGAACCCTGCGACATCGCCGGTGTCGAGGATCCGTACCGCCTCCGCGGCCAGCGGGCCGAGCGGGTCGAAGATGCCGAGCAGCGCGTGGCTGAAGCCCCGCTCGTCGCCCGCGATCAGTTCCGGGTAGTTGAAGTCGTCGCCGGTGTAGCAGCGGACGCCCTGAGGGAGGCGGCGGCGCAGGTCGATCTCGCGCTGCGCGTCCAGCAGCGAGATCTTGATGCCGTCGACCTTGTCGGGGTGGGCGGCGATGACGTCGAGCAGGACCGAGGTGGCCGCGTCGAGATCGCCGGAACCCCAGTAGCCCTCCAGCGCCGGGTCGAACATCGGGCCCAGCCAGTGCAGGATCACCGGTTCGCTCGCCTGCCGCAGGAGGTGGGAGTAGACGGAGAGGTAGTCGTCGGACGTCCGGGCCGCCGAGGCCAGTGCGCGCGACGCCATCAGGATCGCCTGCGCGCCGGTGTCCTCGACGAGCGCCAGTTGTTCCTCGTACGCCACGCGCACCTGCGTCAGCGAACCGCCGCCGGAGCCGAGTTGGTCCGTGCCCACTCCGCACGCGATCCGGCCGCCCACCGCCTTCGCTTCCGCCGCCGAGCGCCGGATCAGCTCCGCCGCGCCCGCCCAGTCCAGGCCCATCCCGCGCTGTGCCGTATCCATCGCCTCCGCGACGCCGAGGCCGTGCGACCACAGATGGCGGCGGAAGGCGAGTGTGGCGTCCCAGTCGACGGCGGCGGGCGAGTCGGGGCTCGCATCGGCGTACGGGTCGGCCACGACATGCGCCGCGGAGAGGACCGTACGAGAGGCGAGTGCGGCCCCACGTGCGAACACGGCCGGTTCGGTGCGGGGTTCGTACATCCCGTGCGGGAGCCTGATCGTCACAGCGACAGCTCCGGCACCTCGAAGCGGCGGCCCTCGGCCGAGGACTTCAGGCCCAGCTCGGCGAGTTGCACGCCGCGCGCGCCCGCCAGCAGGTCCCAGTGGTACGGCTCGCCGAGCGCGACATGGCGCAGGAACAGCTCCCACTGCGCCTTGAAGCCGTTCTCGAACTCCCCGTTGTCCGGCACCTCCTGCCACTGGTCGCGAAAGGACTCGGTGGCGGGCAGATCCGGGTTCCACACCGGTTTGGGGGTGGCGGAGCGGTGCTGGGCGCGGCAGCGCCGCAGGCCCGCGACCGCGGAGCCGTGGGTGCCGTCGACCTGGAACTCCACGAGTTCGTCGCGCATCACCCGTACCGCCCAGGAGGAGTTGATCTGGGCGACGGCGCCGCCCTCCAGCTGGAAGATGCCGTAGGCGGCGTCGTCGGCGGTCGCGGCATACGGTTTGCCGCTTTCGTCCCAGCGCTGCGGAATGTGCGTGGCGGCCTGCGCGGTGACGGACGTGACCCGGCCGAACAGCTCGTGCAGTACGTACTCCCAGTGCGGAAACATGTCGACGACGATGCCGCCGCCGTCCTCGGCGCGGTAGTTCCAGCTCGGGCGCTGCGCCTCCTGCCAGTGGCCCTCGAAGACCCAGTAGCCGAACTCCCCGCGCACGGACAGGATCTGACCGAAGAAGCCGCCGACGACGAGGCGCTTCAGCTTCAGCAGGCCCGGCAGGAAGATCTTGTCCTGGACGACTCCGTGCTTGATGCCGGCGGACTCGGCGAGGCGTGCGAGCTCCAGCGCGCCGGCGAGGTCGGTCGCGGTCGGCTTCTCGGTGTAGACGTGCTTGCCGGCGGCGATGGCCTGCTTGATCGCGGCGACGCGGGCGGAGGTGACCTGCGCGTCGAAGTAGATGTCGATGCTGTCGTCGGCGAGCACGGCGTCGAGGTCGGTGGAGATGTGCGCCAGGCCGTGCCGCTCCGCGATCTCGCGCAGCGCGTGCTCGCGGCGGCCGACGAGGACGGGCTCGGGCCACAGGACTTCGCCGCCCCCGAGGTCGAGGCCGCCCTGTTCGCGGATCGCGAGGAGGGAGCGCACCAGGTGCTGGCGATACCCCATCCGCCCCGTGACGCCGTTCATGGCGATCCGCACTGTCCTGCGTGTCACGAAGGTGCCTCCATGTGCCCTCGATGCTTCTTGGTCCCTCATCACGGCCGTGTTCCCTCGATACGGCAGTAGCAAGCGCTTTCTAAGCGGTATGACGCTAGCCTGCCGACAGTGGCCCGGACAAGGGCCCTGCCCCATCTCCCGTGGAGGAAAGCGATGACAGTCACCCTGGCGGATGTGGCGGCGCGCGCCCGGGTGTCCCCGGCCACCGTCTCCCGTGTGCTCAACGGCAACTACCCGGTCGCAGCGTCGACGCGGGAGCGGGTGCTGCGGGCGGTCGACGAGCTCGACTACGTACTGAACGGGCCCGCGAGCTCGCTCGCGGCCGCAACCTCCGACCTGGTCGGCATCCTCGTCAACGACATCGCCGACCCCTTCTTCGGGATCATGGCCGGGGCGGCGCAGACGGAGATCGGCGGACAGGAGGGCTCGGGGCGGGCAGGCGGCGAGAAGCTGGCCATCGTCTGCAACACCGGCGGCTCGCCGGAGCGCGAGCTCACCTATCTCACCCTGCTGCAGCGGCAGCGGGCTGCGGCCGTCGTACTGACCGGCGGTGCGCTCGAGGACCCGGACCATATCGCCGCGATGGCCGCCAAGCTGGCGAAGCTCGCGGACGCGGGGACGCGGGTGGTGCTGTGCGGCCGGCCCCCGCTGCCCGGCAGTGAGGCGATCGTCGCGGCGCTCGCCTTCGACAACCGGGGCGGCGGGCGGCGCCTCACCGAGCATCTGCTGGCGCTCGGACACCGCCGGATCGGTTACGTCGCCGGGCCGCCGGAGCGCACGACGACCCGGCACCGGCTGGAGGGCCACCGGGCGGCGCTGGCAGCGGCGGGGTTCGACGAAGACCAGTCACACGTGACCGTGCACGGGCCTTACGCACGCCGCTCCGGCTACGACGCGACGCTCGAACTCCTGCGTCGCGACCCGGGCTTGACGGCGATCGTGGCAGCGAACGACACGGTGGCGCTGGGCGCGTGCGCGGCTCTGCGCGACCAGGGGCTGCGCATCCCCGAGGACATCTCGGTGGCGGGCTTCGACGACCTCCCCTTCTCGGTGGACGCGGTCCCGGCGCTGACGACCGTCCGGCTGCCGCTGCACGAGGCGGGCGCGCGGGCCGGCCGCCTGGCGATGGGCAACGAGGCCCCGCCGCCCGGGGGGATCGCGACGATCGGCGCGGAGTTGATGGCGCGGGCGTCGACGGCGCCGCCGCGAAAGGGGTGAGCGGGGGCGATTCCGGCACGAGGGCGTAGTCCTGCCCGGGCACGGCGACTCTTCGTGCTCTTCGACAGGCGGGGCGGGCAGCGCGACCCGGGCGGCTGGCGGCGTGTTCCGTATCGTCGCGACAGCCGACGGCGATCTGGATGTACTCCGGGACGGCACGGCGCGGTACCGCGTCGGAACGCGGCCACGCGTCCTCGCCGGTCTCGCGGCCGGGGCCTGGTACCGCCGCACCCCGCCGTCCTCGCACTTCACCGGCTCGCCCGTCCGCTCCCGGCTACCGAGGACGGCCGGGTCACCCCCGGCCGGCGACCGGCTCGGCCCCCTGCGCGGCGACCGTCGGGAACGCACGCCGGCCGGCGAGATCCTGGCCGCCTACCGCGACCATTTCGGGCTGATGCTCGACCAGGTGCCGGTCCCCCGGCCACCGTTCCGTACCGGCGGCTGATGCCGGAGCCGCTACCTGCCGGTAGTTTGCATGGAACGGGCAAGAGTGATCGAATGCGTATCCGTCATGGGTCGCGGTCCCGACGACGGCGTCGCGCTACGCGCGGCCCGCGGAGCGCGACCACATAGGGGTACGCACACCATGATCAGCCGCCTTCTCGGCCGACGGACGGCCTCGCAGCAGACGGGCAACCCACTCACCGGACTCTCCGTACCGGCCGGCGCGGGTCTTCTCACCTGCCGAGTCCTCGACCCCGTCAACGAGCCCGTGGGCCGGGCCGAGTTCACGGTGACCGACAGCCACGGTCGCAAGATAGTGAGTGGTGAGACCGATCCCTTCGGCTTGGTCGTGGCAATGGTTCCCTTCGGGG
Organism: Streptomyces sp. NPDC000880; assembly: GCF_053599675.1. Classification (NCBI taxonomy): domain Bacteria; kingdom Bacillati; phylum Actinomycetota; class Actinomycetes; order Kitasatosporales; family Streptomycetaceae; genus Streptomyces; species Streptomyces sp. NPDC000880. The sequence goes on from NZ_JBSFMS010000006.1 coordinate 44,710, forward strand.
AGTACCGACTGGCCGTCTCCGCCGACAGTTTCACCCCTTACCGGGGCAGCGTGTCAGTCAACGATGGCGGGGGGCCGGCCGGCCTCGGGGACATCACGCTCCAGATAGCCCCGTCGCTCCCGCTGCCCGACCCCGGCGAATGGGAGATCGAACAGGCCCACACCCGGATCGGGTTCGTCGCACGCCACATCGGCCTCGCCCGGGTCTACGGCCGCTTCAACAACTTCGCCGGCGCGATCCGGATCGGCAACACCGTCGAGGACTCGGCGATGCACGTCATCATCGACGCCGCTTCGATCGACACCAATGTGCAGATGCGCGACGACCATCTGCGGTCCGCGGACTTCCTCAACGTGGAGAACTACCCCACCATGGAGTTCTACGGCGACCGCTTCGTGCACCGCGGCGGGAACACCTGGGCGATCACCGGCGGGCTCACACTGCACGGCGTCACCCGGACGGTGACCCTCGACGCCAACTATGGCGGTATGCGCGTCGGCATGGAGGGTGAGACCCGCGTGGCCGTCACCGCCACCACCGAGTTGCACCGTGAGGACTACACCGTCAACTGGCAGTCGATGCTGGCCCGTGGCATCGCCGTCGTCGGCTCCAACATCAAGATCGAGCTCGATATCCAGATCGTGCCCAAGGGCACGCAACTGCAATACAAGTGACAGCAGTGCGGTCCGTGAGCGACTTGCCGGGGCCCGAACCCCGTCATACCGTTGACCCAGTCAAAGGTGACGGCTCGGAGTAGCCCGGAGTAGCTCATGCCGATCAATGAAGTCCGCGCGTTCAACCGCTTCTACACCAACCTCATCGGCGCGCTCGACTACAGCAAGCACCGCTACACCCCGTACACCCTCACCGAGTCGCGCGTCCTGTACGAACTCGCCCACAGCCCCCGCACCGACGCCGCCGACCTGCGCGCCGAACTCTCCCTCGACGCCGGGTACTTGAGCAGGATGCTCGCCAAGTTCGAGCGGGACGGGCTGGTCGGGCGGGCTCCGTCCGAGGTGGATCCGCGGCGGCAGCGGATCACCCTCACCCCCCGCGGGCGCGAGGCCGCCGCGCTGCTGGACGAGCGGTCGCGGGAGGCCGTCGGGGCGCTGCTGGAGAACGTGGCGACGGATGAGCGCCCGCGGCTGGTCGAGGCGATGCGGACCGTGCGTCAGATCCTCTCCCGGGCCCGGACTGCGCACCGCGAGGGACCGGTGCTGCGCGAGCCCGGGCCCGGTGATCTGGGGTGGGTCGTGCAGCGGCACGGTGCGCTGTACGCCGCCGAGTACGGCTGGAACGCCGACTTCGAAGGGCTCGCCGCCCGGATCGTCGCGGACTTCGCGCAAAACCACGACCCCCATCTGGAGCGGGTGTGGATCGCCGAGCTGGACGGGCGGCCGGTCGGGTCGGTGATGTGTGTACGGGACGACGCCCCGGCGACCGCGCGGCTGCGGCTCCTGCTCGTCGAACCAGAGGCACGTGGGCACGGACTCGGCGACCGGCTCGTGAGCGCTGTCGTGGATTTCGCGCGCGATGTGGGGTACCGGGAAGTGGTGCTGTGGACCAATGACGTACTGACCGGGGCCCGCCGGATCTATCAGCGGGCCGGGTTCACCCTCGTCGCCGAGAAACCGCACCGCTCGTACGGAGCGGATCTGGTCGGCCAGGACTGGCGGCTCCCCCTGCAGGAAGGAACGGTCAAATGAGGTTCGCCTTCTCGACGCTCGGCGTGCCGGGCATGCCGGTCCCCGACGTGGTCGCGCTCGCCGCGGATACCGGCTACCAGGGGGTCGAGCTGCGCGCCCACCCCGAGGAGCCGGTGCATCCGGAGATCGGCAAGCGGGAACGGGCCACTGTGGTGGCGGAGTTCCAACGCGCGGGCGTAGAGATTCTCACCGTGTGCGGGTACACCGGTGTCGCGGCTCCCGGTGACGACGCTCCGGTGTACGAGGAGCTCGACGAACTGCTGTGGCTGGCCAAGGACCTGGGCGCGCCGAATGTGCGCGTCTTCCCCGGCGGGGGCGACGAGGACCCGGCGGAGGCGGAGGCCACGGCCGCCCGCCGGCTCGGAGCCGCCGCCGAGACCGCGGCAGGACTCGGCGTACGGATCCTGCTGGAGACCCACGACTCGCACCGTACCGGCGCCGATGTATCCCGCATCCTGGGCCCGGTCGGCCACAAGCACGCGGGCGCGATCTGGGACGTGGTGCACCCGTGGCTCGACGGCGAGGAACCGGCGGCGGCGCATGCGGCGCTCGCTCCCTTCCTCGGCTATGTCCAGGTCAAGGACGTCGCATCGCGCGACGACCTCGCGCCGCTGCCCCTCGGTGCGGGCGTACTGCCGCTGGCCGAGTGCCTGGCCACGCTCACCGAGGAGACGTGGCTGTGCTGGGAGTACGAGAAGCGCTGGCATCCGGAGGCAGCTGACCTGCCGGGGCTGCTGGCTCCGGGACGGCAGCACCTGGAGCGCCTGCTCGCGGCAGTGAGGTGAGCGCCACCCCGCCGACCAGCAGCACTGCCGCGCCCCAGCGCAGCGGGCTCACCGACTCGTCCAGCAGCAGGGCCGCGGACGACATGCCGAAGACCGGCACGAGCAGTGAGAAGGGGGCAACGGCGGAGGCGGGGTAGCGGCGCAGCAGGAAGCCCCAGGCGCCGAAGCCGAAGACCGTCGCGCCCCAGGCGACGTAGACGATCGCGGCGGTGCCGCTCCAGTCCAGGGCGCGCAGCGCGTCCAGATCGGCCCGCGGTCCTTCGAAGAGCAGGGAGAGCGCGAGCAGCGGCAGTACGGGGACCGTCGAGACCCAGATCATGAAGTTCAGTGCGTCCGGCGGGGACGCCTTGCGGGTCAGTACATTGGACACGCCCCAGCAGGCCGCCGCCGCGACCACGAGCAGGAAGGCGAGGACCGGTCCCGACGCGCCTTCGTCGTACGCCGCGACCGCGATGCCGCACAGCGCGACCGCCATGCCCGACATCCGTACCCTTCCCGGACGTTCGCTGAGGACGAAGGCGGCGAAGAGAGCGGTGAAGACCGCCTGGATCTGCAGGACGAGCGAGGAGAGACCTGCCGGCATGCCACGGTCCATGCCGATGAAGAGCAGCCCGAACTTGGCCACGCCCAGGGCGAGTCCGACGCCGATCACCCACTTCCAGGCGACCTTCGGACGGCCCACGAAGAAGACCGCGGGCAGCGCCGCCACCAAGAAGCGCAGGGCGGAGAAGAGCAGCGGCGGGAAGTGGCCGAGCCCGAGCTCGATGACGACGAAGTTCACTCCCCAGACCGCGGCGACCACGACGGCGAGTGCGATGTGTACGGGACGCATGCACCGAGGATCACCGGCCCCGACCATGTAGCACCAGCGCGGGTCTCTTCATGGTGGAATTGAGCATTGCTTACGAATGCCCGAAGAAGAGAGGCTGGCCATGCTCGATCTGGGGCGACTGCGCGCACTGCACGCCGTCTCCGTCCACGGTTCCGTGGCCGCCGCGGCCATCGCCCTCGGGTACACCCCGTCCGCCGTGTCGCAGCAGATCACCAAGCTGGAGCGGGAGACGCGTACGACCCTGCTGGAACGGCGGGGACGGGGCGTCGCGCTCACCGACGAGGCGCGTCATCTGGCCGCCACCGCACAGGAGTTGCTCACCATCGTCGAGCGGGCCGAGACCACCCTGGAGGAGCGCAGGGGGCAGCCGACCGGCCGGCTCACCATCGGCGCGTTCGCCTCGGCGGCCCGCGGACTGCTGCCCGGCGTGCTGGCCGAACTCGGCCGCAGGCATCCGGGGCTCGACGCCCGGATGACGGAGGTCGATCCGCATCTCTCCATCGACCTGGTGGCCCGCGGGATGATCGACCTGGCCGTGGCGCACGACTGGGACATCGCTCCGCTGCCCGCTCCCGAGGGCGTGGAACAGGCCGTCATCGGCGACGACCTGTGCGATCTCCTGGTGCCGGAGGGGCATCCGCTGGCGTCGCGCGCGTCCGTGCGTCGCGAGGATCTGGCGGGGCAGCGGTGGATCTGCCAGCCGCCGGGCACGGTCTGCCACGACTGGCTGGTCCGTACGCTGCGCGCGGCGGGCTGCGAGCCCGATCTCGCCCACCGGGCCGAGGAGAACCACACGCAGATCGCGCTGGTCGCGGCGGGGCTCGGGATCGCGATGATGCCGCGGCTGGGGCGGGGGGCGCTGCCGGCGGGGGTGTGGGCGCTGGACCTGGATCCCGTGCCGAAGCGACGGCTGTACGCGTTGTGGCGCACGGGCGCGGCGCGCCGCCCCGCGATCACGGCGACGGTGGAATCGCTCCAGCGCCACTGGCCGGGCGCGTGAGCCGCGCGGCGGATGCGGGGCGCGGGTCCGTACGGGCCGCTCGGGACCGGTGCGCCGCCGGGGTCCGGGGCGCGGGTCGCCTCCGGCGCGGGGGACCGGGACCGGTACGCCGCCGGGATCCGGGGCGCGGTCTTGGGCCTGTCCGCTTGGCCCGGGGCCGAGTTGAGCCGGGCGCGCCGGGCAGTGGGGTGTCCGGGTGACCTTTCGCGTGCCGTGCGTGCTTTCTGTTGCCACACCCTTGACCTGGCAGTAACTTTCCGGCTATCCGTGATCCTTGGAAGTTTCCTTCAACTCCCTTGTCGAGCAAGGCCGGAAGGAGCACCAATGCACGACCGGAGCCTCTCCAGACGTACCCTCCTCACCGCGACCGCCGCCACCGCCGTCGCGGCCGGCGTCGTAGCCACCGCATCCCCCGCCCTCGCCCGCCCCTCCTACCACGACCGTCTCAAACGGCTGATCTCCCGGATGAGCCTGGAGGAGAAGGTCGGCCAGCTCTTCGTGATGCGGGTGTACGGGCACTCCGCCACCGCCCCCGACCAGGCCGACATCGAGCTCAACCTCAAGGAGATGGGCGTCCGCACGGCCGCCGAGCTGGTCGCGGCGTACCACGTCGGCGGGATCATCTACTTCTCCTGGGCACACAACACCCGCGACCCGCACCAGATCGCCGATCTGTCCAACGGCATCCAGCGCGCCGGGCTCGCCCAGCCCACTCCCGTACCGCTGCTGATCTCCACCGATCAGGAGCACGGCATCGTCGCCCGGGTCGGCAAGCCCGCCACCCTGGTACCGGGCGCGATGGCGCTGGGGGCGGGCGGATCACGGTCCGACGCCCGTACGGCCGCGCAGATCGCCGGGGCCGAACTGGCCGCGATGGGCATCCTGCAGAACTACGCCCCGGTCGCCGACGTCAATGTCAATCCCGCCAACCCGGTCATCGGCGTACGGTCCTTCGGCGCCGACCCGGAGGCGGTCGCCCGCCTGGTCGCCGCGCAGGTCAAGGGTTACCAGGGCGCGGGCATCGCGGCGACCTCCAAGCACTTCCCGGGGCACGGTGACACCACTGTGGACAGTCACACCGGCATCCCGGTCATCACCCACACCCGTGCGCAGTGGGAGGAGATCGACGCCCCGCCGTTCCGGGCCGCGATCGCCGCCGGCATCGACTCGATCATGACGGCGCACATCCAGTTCCCGGCGCTGGACCCGAGCAATGACCCGGCCACGCTGTCGCGCCCCATCCTCACCGGCATCCTGCGCGAGGCGCTCGGCTACGACGGGCTGGTCGTCACCGACGCGCTCAATATGCAGGGCGTGCGTGACAAGTACGGAGACCACCGGGTGCCGGTGCTCGCGCTGAAGGCGGGTGTGGACCAGCTGCTCAACCCGCCGGACCTGGCCGTCGCCTGGAACGGCGTGCTCAGCGCCGTCAAGAGCGGCGAGATCAGCGTGTCACGCATCGACGAATCGATCCTGCGCATCCTCTCCCTCAAGGAGCGACTGGGCCTGTTCCGCGACCCGTTCGTCTCCCGCCAGCGCCTCGATCGCACCGTCGGCGTCGGCACGCATCTCGCCGCCGCCGACCGGATCGCGGAGCGGACGACGACCCTGCTGGTCAACGAGGGCGGGCTGCTGCCGCTGAGCCGCAGTCGGCAGCCGGAGCTCCTGGTGGTCGGCGCCGACCCGGCCTCGCCGACCGGGACGACCGGACCGCCGACCGCCGTACTGGCCAAGGCCTTCACCGAACTGGGCTTCACCACGACCGCGCTGTCCACCGGCATCACCCCCACTGCCGCGAAGATCGAGGAAGCGGTGGCGGCGGCGAGCGGCAAGGACGCGGTGATCGTCGGAACGTACAACGTCTCGGCGACCAGCCCTCAACGCACCCTGGTGGCACGTCTCGCCGCGACGGGGGTGCCGGTCGTCGCTCTCGCCATCCGCAATCCGTACGACATCGCACGGCTCGACGGCGTACGGGCGGCGCTCGCCGCGTACTCCTGGACCGATGTCGAACTGCGCGCCGCGGCACGGGTGATCGCGGGCCGTGCCGAGCCCGAGGGGAGGCTGCCCGTGCCCGTGCAGCGGGCGGACGATCCGGCCCAGGTGCTGTATCCCATCGGCCACGGTCTCTCGCTCGACTGACGTAACCGACCAGTCCCGCGCCACCGGCGCACTCCCCCCAATTGTCCCGAAACACTCCGCGCGTCTGGCGTGTGCCCGCCCCGGCGGGCCACGCTGGACCAACCGGCCGGGGGGCCGGGGTTCGGGGGGTCTGGATGGGCGCAGAGCAACGGTCCGCGGGGGCGGTGAGCGCCCTGGCACTTGCAATCGCGCTGGCGTCGGCGCTCACCGCCGGATGCCAGCAGGCGACGGGACGGGGCACAGCGGCCGGCAGCAGCGCCGGGAGCCCCACCGCCACGCCCTCCGGATACGGCCTGGTCTTTCTCGGCCCCGGCGACTGCGGCTCACACGGCCGCGACGTCCAGGAAGTGCCCTGCACCGGCGACAAGGCGGCGGCCCGGGTGATCGCCCGCTACGACGGGCGGTACGAGGGGCCGCCGGCGAGCGACCCCGCCTGCCCCGCGGCCACCGACTTCGTGCTGCACATTTCCGAGAGCCGTCCGGCCGCCGACGAGGACGGCGACGGCCAGGTGGGCCGTGGGTACGCCTGTATGCGCAATCTTAAGCCGCCGCATCCGGGCGACCCGGGCGAGGGCGGCGGCCCGCAGACCGTCGTCGGCGACTGCGTGTACAGCGCGAGCAAGGGGCAGGTGAAGGAGACGGCCTGCGACAAATCAGGCGCGTCGGCACCGGAGTTCGAGGTGGCGTCGGCGGTGCGGAGCAGGGCGCAGTGCCCGCCGTCGACGGCGCTCTATGTGCGGCTGGGCGGTGACAAGCCGGTGGGCTGTGCCCGCCGTGTATGAGGATCACTCAACGGCGGGCACAGCCCACTCACCTCCGTGCCAGGAGTGCCAGGAGTGCCAGGAGTTACGGCCGCAGAGCCGGCTCCCGCTCGATGTCCCGCTTGTCGAGCTTCGCGTCGTACTTCGTCAGCGGCTTCGCCTTCTCGGCGTCCTGCTGGACGGCGGCCGGGGCGACGCCCGCCCACTTCAGGATCGCGGCGGTGGCCTTCGCCTTCTGGTCCGGCACCAGGCCGGCGACGTTGGACCCGTGGTTTCCGCCGGGCGCGACGTACACATAGCTGTCGCGGCTGCCCTTGCCGACCTGGAAGGGCTCGGCGCCCCACGGGTCGTTCTCGCCGTAGACGAACATCATCTGGTGGGCGTTGCGACGGACCCACTTGTCGACGTCGGTCATCACCCACGGCTTGAAGCGCATGGGGATGTCACGAGGCACGAAGTTCCGCGGCGGCTGGTACCCGTACCGGCTCAGCCCGTCCAGATGCGGCTGCTTGATGTCGGGCGAGCCCAGCTCGGTGCCTGCCTGGTAGTAGTACGGCGTGTATGTGCCCAGGCCCTGGTCCGTGTAGAAGGAGAAGCCGGAGATCGCGTCGATGGAGTCGTAGATCTCCTGGTCGGTGGCGGTCGCGGCGGCCGGGATCGACTCGCAGTCGGCGAGCAGGCTGTACTGCCAGAACGCCCAGACGTAGTCGAGGACCACGGCCTCGTACGCCTTGTCGAGGCTGCCGATGGTCTTGAAGGTGTAGCCCTCGGCGGTCGCGGCCTCCTGGTACTTGGCCTCCAGCGGCGCGCGGCGCACGAGAGCCTCGCGCTGGACCGCGTTCAGCCTGTCCCTGCACTCCTTGGTGCCGACCTTCTCGAAGAACTGGTCGTACGCCGAGTCCTCGTTGTTCACCACGTCGTTGGGGGCGACGTACGCGACGACGCCGTCCATGTCCCGGGGGTAGAAGCGCTCGAAGTAGGTGGCGGTCATGCCGCCCTTGGAGCCGCCGGTGGAGAGCCACTTCTTGGCGTAGATCTTCTTCAGCGCCGTGAAGACGCGGTGCTGATCGCTGGCGGCCTGCCAGATGTCCAGCTTGGACCAGTTGGCCGGATCGGGCCGGGACGGGGTGAAGAACCGGTACTCCAGGGAGACCTGGTTGCCGTCGATGATCGCCGTCGGCTCACTGCGGCGCGGCGTGGTGCTCACGTTGTAGCCGGAGGTGAAGAAGACGGTGGGGCGGTTGGTGTCCTTGTGCAGCAGGGTGATCCGCTGCTTGAAGGTGCCCTTGTCCGGGTGCCGGTGGTCGACCGGCTGCGTGTAGTTGAGGACGAAGAAGCGGTAACCCGGGTACGGCTTCTCCTCGATGAGACTCATACCCGGTATCGCAAGGATCCGGTCCTTGATGTCCGTGCCGGTCGTCGGCTCTGCGGCGGTAGCCGCACCGGCCGTCGTGCCGGCCGCGCTCACGGTGCCAATGAGCACCACGAGCGACAACAGCCATCTGAGCGCCTTGCCCATTCACCCTCCTCTTGATTCACCAGCGGTCGCGGTGAACCTAGCGGGGGCAATGCCCAACCCGCCAGCCCCAGTTGGCCCGGGTCTCGGCCAAGTGGGCGCAAGTCTCGGTCAGCAGAGGATCCAGCCGGTCGCGCGCGCGACGCCTGAGACGGCGCCGGTGGCCCGTACGCAACGGTTGAGGGCGTGGACGGTGACGGGGCCGGCGTGACGGGTGAAGGTGCCCTTGTCCCCGGCGGGGTGGCCGCCGCGCGCCTGGAGGGAGACGGACATGGCGCGCCGGGTGCCGGGCCTGTTGGAGACGGTGATGGCGCAGGCGTACTGCCGCTTCTTGTAGACGCGCAGCTCGCCGGTGGCGAACTTGACGGTCTTCAGCGGCCGCCCGCTGCAGGCGGAGACGACAGCGTCGGCGCGCTGTGTGCCCGGGCCTGCCAGGGTGAGGGCGGCCACGGCCATGAGCATGGCGAGGCCCTGCGCGAGCAGCCGCCGCCCGTGTCGTCTGTTCCCCGCCCCACCGAACACTTTCGCGCCCCCTTGTCACAGCTCCGTACATGCGTACGACGCAGCCGGGGGCGGAATGGTTGCGGCGCTCAGGAATCCGTCACCCGGTGGCGGGCGCGCGCCGGACCTGGGGCGCCCGGTCAGCCCACCACCTTGTAAAGCATCTGGCCGTCGGGCCCGACGTCGACCAGGCGCAGCGCCGGGTCCTTCGAGGGCGGACCGCCCTCGAAGTCCCACCGCAGGAGCCACTTGGCGTTGTACCTGTGCAGGATGTCGAGCTGGTCCTTGCGTGACGTGTCGCGCGCGAAAAAGCGCTGAACGGCGGCGTGACGCTCCTTCTGGTCCGGCAGGAAGATGTCGTCGAAGCCGGGGGCGACGGTATAGATGCCGTACGCCGGAAGCATCAGACTGGGGCGGTGCGTCGTCATGACGGTGTCGCCGCGCTTCACCGCCCGGGCCACCCACTCGGGGCCCTGCCAGGACTGCCAGGACTTCTCCCGTACGGCCTGGGGCAGCGCTTCACCGGCGATGACATAGCCGACGGCAGTGGACTGGGTCCATGCCCCGAACAGCAGCGCGGCGCCGGTGACCGCCGCGAGGGCATTGCGGGCGAGCCTGCTCCCGGCTTCCGCGATCGCGAGGGCGATGGCCAACTGCGCGGGGATGACCGCCGCGGGCAGCGCCCTGCCCCACGACCAGTGGCCGGTGAGACCGCCGGCCGCGACCGTCAGCGTGCCCAGCGCGAAGAGGATCACCAGCGGGTCGCGCTTGTCCCGCCGCCACCGGAACAGCAGAGCGACGACCCCGAGGAGGGCGAGGCCGAAGCGTGCCGGCATGTCGCTGTACAGCGAGTGGTGGATCTCCTCCAGCCCGTCGAAGGCGAACAGCGAGAAGAACGAGTAGTACGGCCATACGGCCATCACCGCGACGCCGAGCACGATGCCCCATCCCAGCTGCAGCCAGGTCTCCTTGGCAGGCCACGGCCGTGCGGAGAGCAGCACGGCCAGAGCCCCGAAGGTCGCGACGACCCCCGAGAACTGGTGGCTCAGCATGATCACCGCCCACATCAGGCCGAGCCCGAGGAATGCCTTCCATGACGCCGCCGTGCGAAGGGCCTTGGTGAGCAGTGCCCAGAAGTGGAAGGAGAGCGCGACGACAAAGGTGCTCGGGTACGAGATGACGAGCGCGAGCGAGCCGAGCTCCAGGAAACCGCTCCACGCGAGCAGCGGCGGGCCCCAGAGCAGCAGCAGGCAGAGCACGGCCAGCGGCGGCGCGAGGCGGCGCGTGCTGAGCGTCCGGGTGAAGTGCCGGATACCGGTGAGCAGCAGAGGGAGCGTGATCAGGGCCGCGATCCGCAGCACCGTGAAGGAGTTCGCTTCGGTCGCCTTGGCCACCAGGGCGAGCAGCACGGTCCACGGTGAGTAATACGGGCTGTCGGTGTCGGCATCGACCTGCGGGCTGCCCGGATGGAGCAGATCGGCGCGCAGACGCTCGATCGTCGCGGCGTGGAGGCCGAGGTCGCCGTTCCACGGCAATCGCTGGATCAGCAGCAGCAGAACCACGATCAGCAGCAGCACCGCCGAATGTACGACGGCTCGCGCGGCCGCGTCGGCGCGCGGGCGGACGGGTTCGGAGGAGGGACGGACAGCGGCAGGGTGGGGGGTGACGGCATCGTGGGAGCGCTGTCGCCATCCCACGGCGGAGGACGCGGTTGGCGGCGCCAACGCGTCATCGGTCTTGGGGGTGTTCACGTGCCTGCCCTTCACCGGATTCAGAGCCGCTGTCAGCTTTATCCTGGTTTATCAGGCATTCGGCTCCTCCCGGCGGCGCGGAAGGCGTGTCGCGGGTACGCGCCTCGATCAGGCGTAACTGCGTTCACTGTCCGCGAGGTTGAGGCACGCCGGGTCACACCGGCGCGGGCTCGTCCTCCCCTATGAAGGTCCGCCACAGCATCGCGACCCCTCCCCTTTGTCGCCCTCGCATTGCTGGCCCCTGGGGGCCTCACAAGCCTCCGCCGACTGGCCGGACTCCGTCCTGCCGCCGCATCGCATCCCTCACACGGTGGCGGGCTCGTCCTGCCGCCGCATCGCGCCCCTCACACGGTGGCGGGCTCGTCCTCCCCCATGAAGGTCCGCCACAGCATCGCGTACGTGCCGCCCAGCGCCAGCAGTTCGTCGTGGGTGCCGTCCTCGGCGACCCGGCCGCCATCCATCACGATCACCCGGTCCGCGCGCGCCGCCGTCGTCAGGCGGTGGGCGACGACCAGCGTGGTGCGGCGGCCGGTGAGGCGATCCGTGGCCTGGTTGACCTGGGCCTCGGTGGCCAGGTCGAGGGCCGCGGTCGCCTCGTCGAGCAGCAGGATGTCCGGGTCGACAAGCTCGCCGCGGGCCAGGGCGATCAGCTGGCGCTGGCCCGCCGAGAGGTTGCGGCCGCGCTCGGAGACCTCGTGGAGGTAGCCGCCGTCGAGAGTGGCGATCATGTCGTGCGCGCCGACGGCCCGGGCTGCGGCCTCCACCTCGGCGTCGCTCGCGCCGGGGCGGCCGTAAGCGATGGCGTCCCGGACCGTGCCCGCGAAGAGGTACGCCTCCTGCGGGACGACGCCGAGCCGGTGCCGGTACGCCGTCAGGTCCAGCTCGCGCAGATCGGCGCCGTCGGCGGTGACCCGGCCGCTCGTCGGGTCGTAGAACCGCGCGACCAGCTTGACCAGTGTCGACTTGCCCGCGCCGGTCTCGCCGACGAAGGCGACGGTCTGGCCGGCCGGGATGCGCAGATCAATGCCGGTGAGGGCCTCTTCCTCGTCGCCGTAGGCGAAGTTCACGTCATCGAAGGCGATCTCGCCGCGCAGCGACAGCACATCGAGGGGCTCCTTCGCGGCGGCGGTCGACGTCGGCTCCCGGAGCAGTTCCTGGATGCGCCTGAGCGACACCGTCGCCTGCTGGTAGCCGTCGAAGACCTGGGACAGCTGCTGCACCGGCGCGAAGAACAGGTCGATGTACAGCAGATACGCGACGAGCGCGCCGGCGGTCAGGGTGCCCGCCTCGATCCGGCCGGCACCGACGATCATCACGGCCGCCGCGGCCACAGAGGACAGCAGCTGGACGAAGGGGAAATAGACCGAGATCAGCCACTGGCCGCGGACCCGCGCCTGGCGGTAGCTGTCGCTGCGGGCGGCGAACCGGTCCGCGCCGTCGCGCTCGCGCCGGAACGCCTGGACGATCCGCAGTCCGGACACGGACTCCTGAAGGTCGCCGTTGACGACGCTGATGCGCTCACGGGCCAGCTCGTACGCCTTCACGCTCTGCTTGCGGAAGAAGTACGTGCCGAAGATCAGTACCGGCAGGGTCGCGAAGACCACCAGCGCCAGCTGTACGTCGATGACGAGCAGGGCGACCATGATGCCGAAGAAGGTGACCACCGAGACGAACGCGGTGACCAGTCCGGTCTGCAGGAACGTGGACAGGGCGTCCACGTCCGTCGTCATCCGCGTCATGATCCGGCCGGTCAACTCGCGCTCGTAGTAGTCGAGTCCGAGCCGCTGGAGCTGCGCGAAGATCTTCAGGCGCAGGGAGTAGAGGATCCGCTCGCCGGTGCGGCCCGTCATCCGGGTCTCGCCGATCTGCGCGGCCCACTGCACGATCACGCTCACCAGCGCGAGCGCGGAGGCCGCCCACACCGCGCCGAGCGCCAGCTGGGTGACGCCCTTGTCGATGCCGTGCCTGATCAGTACGGGAAGCAGCAGGCCCATGCCGGCATCGACGGCCACCAGCAGCAGGCTGACCAGCAGGGGCAGGCCGAAGCCGCGCAGCAGTCGGCGCAGCCCGTAGTCGTGCTCGGGGCGCACGGCGCGGGCCTCGTCGATGCCGGGGGTGCCGTCGGCCGGGGGCAGCGCCTCGACCTGGGCGAGCAGCTCGGGGGTCGCGCCGGGGATGGGGGTACCTCCCGTGCCGGAGGCTACGGGGGACGACGACTCGGCGTTCTCCTCGCGCTCCCACAGCCGGGGCGTGATGCCGCGCTCGGCGTCGAACTCGGCATCGAGCTCGTCCCGTACGGTGTGGTCCTCTTCCGGGTCCGCGGCGGGCAGCGGTGTGTGCCCCGGCGATACGCCGCCGAGCTCGTCCGGGTCGGTCAACAGCCGCCGGTACAGGGCCGAGCGGCGCGTCAGCTCCTCGTGCGTGCCGATGTCGGCGAGCCGACCACCGTCGAGCACGGCGATGCGGTCGGCGAGGCCGAGGGTGGAGCGGCGGTGGGCGATCAGCAGGGTCGTACGCCCGGCCATGACCGATCTGAGCGCTTCGTGGATCTCGTGCTCGACGCGTGCGTCGACGGCCGACGTGGCGTCGTCGAGGAGGAGCAGCCGGGGGTCGGTGAGGATCGCGCGGGCGAGGGCGACGCGCTGGCGCTGGCCGCCGGAGAGGGTGAGGCCGTGCTCGCCGACCTTGGTGTCGTAGCCACCGGGCAGCTCGGCGATGAAGCGGTCGGCCTGCGCGGCGCGCGCCGCGGTCTCGATCTCCTCCTGGGTGGCGTCCGGCTTTCCGTACGCGATGTTCGCGCGCACCGTGTCGGAGAAGAGGAAACTGTCCTCCGGCACGAGCCCGATGGCCGCGCGCAGCGAGTCGAGGGTCAGCTCGCGCACATCGTGACCGCCGACCAGGACCGCGCCGTGCGTCACGTCGTAGAAGCGGGACAGCAGCAGCGAGACGGTGGACTTGCCGCTGCCCGAGGAGCCGACGACGGCGACGGTCTCGCCGGGCCTGATCTCCAGCGAGAAGCCGTCGAGGACCGGGCGGTCCTCTTCGTAGCCGAAGGTCACATCATCGAACTCGACGGTGGCGGGGGCGTCTGCCGGGAGCTCCTTCGTGCCGTCCTTCATGGTCGGCTCGGTGTCGATCAGCTCCAGTACGCGCTCCACGCCGGCCCGTGCCTGCTGTCCGACGGTCAGCACCACGGCGAGCATCCGGACCGGGCCGACGAGCTGCGCGAGATAGCTGGAGAAGGCGACGAACGTGCCAAGGGTGATCTGGCCGCGGGTGGCCAGCCACCCGCCGAGCGCCAGCATCGCGACCTGTCCGAGCGCGGGGACGGCCTGGAGGGCGGGGGTGTACTTCGCATTGAGCTTGATGGTGCGCAGCCGCCCCGCGAAGAGCTTCCGGCTCACCTCGCGCAGCTTTCCGGTCTCCTGGTCCTCCTGGCCGAAGCCCTTGACGACGCGTACGCCGGAGACTGCGCCGTCGACGACGCCCGCGACGGCGGCGGCCTGGCTCTGCGCGTACCAGGTGGCGGGGTGCAGCCGGGTGCGGCTGCGCTTGGCGATGAACCAGAGGGCGGGGGCGACGGCGATCGCGATCAGGGTGAGCGGCAGCGACAGCCACGCCATGATCACCAGGGAGATGAGGAAGAGCAGGATGTTCCCGATGGTCATCGGGAGCATGAAGAGCAGGCCCTGGATGAGCTGAAGGTCGCTGGTGGCGCGGCCGACGACCTGCCCGGTGGACAGTTCGTCCTGGCGGCGTCCGTCGAGGCGGGTGATCGTCCCGTACATCTCGGTACGGAGGTCGTGCTGGACGTCGAGCGCGAGGCGGCCGCCGTAGTAGCGGCGGATGTAGGTGAGGACGTAGACGACGAGAGCGGCGGCGATCAGCAGGCCGGTCCACAGGGCGAGGGAGCTGGTCCGGTCGCCGATGACATCGTCGATGACGACCTTGGTGATCAGGGGGACGAGCGCCATGACGGCCATGCCGGCCAGCGAGGAGCCGAGCGCGAGTATGACGTTGCGCCGGTGTCGCCAGGCGTATCCGGACAGCCGCCGCGCCCACCCCTGATCTGCCGACTGCTCTGCCGACGCCACGTGGTGCCTCCCGTTTTCATCTGGTCTACCGGAAGGCACCAACGCGGCAAGTAGGGGATTTCATCCCGCTGCAACAAATCGTGGCTTCGGACGGGCCTCAGCGGGTGATCAGCGGGTGGCGGGAATCGCTTCCTTCGGGGCCGTCTCCGGGGTGGCCGGCAGCGCCTCGTGCGGCACCACGGGCGGCGTGAAGACTTCGGCCGTCTGGGTGGCCGCGGGGGCGAGGTCCTTGTGGACAGCGCGCGCGACGCCCTGGATGGTGTTCACGCCGTACTGCATGGAGCTGTTGTCGTGCGTGAGGACGGAGATCGTGTAGCTGTGGCCGCCGCTGGTGAAGGCGCCCACGCTGTGTACGCGCCAGCCGTGCGTGGCCCGCGAGAGCCAGCCGTTCTTGATCTGGACGCGGGCGCTGCTCGGAGCGCCTGCCGAGACGCCCCAGCGCTGCGAGGCCACGACCTTGTACATCAGGCCGAGGGTGTAGCCGCGCGAGGCGTCGGTGAGGACGCTGTTCTTCAGCGCCAGCAGGTTCATGAGCAGCATCTGGTCGCCGACGCTGGTCTGGGTCAGGCCCCAGTAGCCGCCCGAGCCCGGGATCGTGCGGGACATCTTGGCGACGTTGAGGAAACCCTGGATCTTGGTGACGCCCAGCTGCTTCCACAGGGTGCTGGTGGCGGCGTTGTCCGACTTGGTGATCATGTCGGACGCGAGCTGCTGCTCGCGCGTGGTCAGCTTGCGGCCGGTCTTCTGGGCGTCCCAGAGGAGCGTCGTCAGCACGGTGACCTTGACGACGCTCGCGGAGTCGTAGCGGTCGCCGCTGCGCAGGCCGCAGGTGGTGTTCGTGGCGTTGTCGCGAACGGCGACGGCGGCGGTGGACGCCCGGCCCTTGAGCGCGGCGGTGATGTCCTGGGACAGCTTCGCGGCGAGTCCCGACTTGCCGGAGGTACAAATGACCGTCGGCGTCGCGGCGGCCGCGGGCGTCGCGCCCGCGGCCAGCGGCACGAGCACGCCCGCGGCGAGGACCGCGGCGGCGGCACGGGCGCGCCGGGATTTGCGGCCCGTTATTCGGTGGTGAGTCATGGAGGCTTCCCGTCCCCTTGTGCTGGAAGGGGTGTGCTTTCGCGGCACACCCGTTCCACTTGACTCACGACTGGCCGAAAAGTTGTACGGCGTCAGTGGTTGTGCGACAACCGAACCATGAGCCGGTACAGCCGGTACAGCCGGGTGATCTGAGAGGCGTTCTGGTTGTCGTCACTGGCGAGCAGGAGCCGGAGCCGCCCGCCGGGGCCGTGCGAAGTGACGGCCAGGGCCTCGATGTTGTCGAGGAGGGGGATTGGGCTGGGCTGCTTAACCACGAGGCAGGACGTGGCAGGTACGCCAGACAATCTCGCCCCGCTCCACACCGGCAGCGAGGGCATGGGTGCTGTCTCACTCGGCGACGCCGCTCCTGCGGTTCGGCTGCCGGAAGCCGGGGAGGCCTTGCGCTCCGCCGGCATCAGCGCGGCACTGCCCACGGCACCTGGCCAACCCCCTTGCCTGCACTGTCGGGTACGGAGCCGTGGACGGGCCCGAGCATGCCGGCGAAGCGCCGTGCGGGACTGCGGTGCCGTACTCGCAGCCAGCCCAGGGCTGGCTGCGAGTACGCCCGTGGCCCCGGCGTGGTTACAGGCGGCCGAGTACCTCGAACGGGTCGGCGGCAGCGCCGCTGTCGACCGCGACGATTCGCCGGCGGAGGGTGAAAGTGTCCCCCGGCTGCACGGTCACCTGTCGCTGGCTCATGGTCCAGATTCCGCAGGCATAGGCGGTGAAAGCCGCCTCTTCGTAAATCAGGCCGTAGGTCTGCCGGTCGGCGCCGGCCATCCCTATCCACGGTGCGCTGGGGGTGAAGTCGGCCGGGGCGGCGTCCGTGATGGTGCCGAACCCGGGGACACCGCTGCGCTGGCCCACGCCGTCGTGGTCGAGCACATCCCCTGTCCAGAAGGTCTGCGCCGCGGACCCGCGGTTGGTGAAGGCACTCTCCGCGGTGACCCACGGCTCACCCTTGCGAACCGTGTACGTCGTCACGACCTCCAGGTCGGGAACCTCAACTCCCGTACCAACAGCCCGCACAGAGGCCGTGGCACCCCCTGCGGCCAGGACCTCGACCGACGCCGACCGCACGGTGAGCTGCCCCCAGGCGTTGCCGCCTCGCGGCTGCTTGAGAGAAGCGTAGGGAAGGTTCAGCCAGTCCAGCTGATCGAGGTGACCAACCGCGGCCAGGTCGAGCGGTTTGCCCACGGTCACGCCCGGCAGCTGCGGGTCGTTGGAACCGGCCGAGACCGCCAGGGCGACCATGTCGTTGCCGATCACGATGTCGGAGGCGGTGGCCTGCGACTGCGGACCTGGGACGACGCGGCCGGTCCCGGCGTACGCGGCGGCGCGTTGCAGGCGCAGGTCGGCCCGCGCCCCGGCCTTCGTCCCCACCTTCACATCCACAGCGGCCGACTCGTAGCCGGCGCCGTTCGCCGTGACCGTGTAGGTGCCGGGCGGCGCGAAGGCGATGTACTCGCCGGAGGGGTCGGTGGTGGTCGTCGCGATCTGAGCGCCGTCGGGCCCGGTGACCCTGACCCCGACGCTGACCAGCGGCGCGCCGGTGGTCTTGTCGACGATCTTCCCGACGAGGCCGTCGCCCGCGTCGATCCGCCGCGCACCCGCGACGCCGTCGCGCACCTCGAAGGCCGCGATGGTGTATGCGGGGGAGGCGGCGTTCCGGGAGTCCAACACGATCCGCAGGTCGCTGCGCCACCGCTTCTCAGTTACTTCGCAGAGCACGTAGCCCCGGTAGCTGCCGTTGTAGAACTTGACGTGCGGGTTGGCCGCCAGTCCCTGCCGGACATCATTGTCCCAGCCCGCGCCGGAGGAGATCGACGTGCCCACGAACTCGGTGGCGATGGTCTTGGACTTGGGGTCGGTGAAGTCGGTCTTGAGGTCGTTGACCCAGTGCGTGTGCCAGTCGCCGCTGAGCACGACGGGGTTGGAGGGCTTCTCCTTGGCGATGAAGTCGAGGATGCGGGACCTGGCGGCGGGATAGCCGTCCCACTGGTCGAGGTTGACGATCTGGCCCGGCCCGAGGTCGTAGTCGAAGGCCGCCATGATCGTCTGCTGGGCGATCACGTTCCACTGGGCCTTGGACCGGTCGAGCTGGCCGAGCAGCCAGCGCTCCTGGTCCGGCCCGGTCATCGTGCGGGCCGGATCGTAGACCTCCGCGTTCGGCTCCTTGCGCCCGTCCCCGTTCGCCTGATCCGAACGGTACTGCCGGGTGTCCAGCACGCTGAACTGGGCGAGCCGGCCGAACTGCAGGCTCCGGTACATGAGCGCGTCGGGCCCGTCGGCGCGCTGCTCGGGGCGCATCGGCAGGTGCTCGTAGAACGCCTGGTAGCCGTTGGCGCGCCGCTCCAGGAACGGGCGTCCGTCGCCTGCGGCGCCCGGGACCGCGTCCGCGTAGTTGTTCTGCACCTCGTGGTCGTCCCAGGTGTGGATGAACGGGAACCGCGCGTGGGCGGCGCGCAGGTCCGGGGAGGTCTTGTACAGCGCGTAGAGGCGCCGGAACTCCTCCAGGCTCCCCTTGGCCGTCTCGTAGATGTAGTCGCCGAGGTGCAGCACGAAGTCGATGTCCTGCTCGGCCACGTCCCGGTAGGCGGGGTAGGGGCCGCCCACCCAGGCCTGGCAGGAGACCATGGCGAAGCGCAGCCGGTCGGCCTTCGCGCCCGGAGCGGGCATGGTGCGGGTGCGGCCGGTGCGGCTGTGGACCCCGTCGGCCTGGAAGCGGTACCAGTACCACCGGTCCGGCGCGAGATCCTCCACGACGACGTGCACGGTGTGCGCCGACTCGGCCCGGGCCGTGACCTCACCGGAGTGCAGAATCTGGCGGAACTCCTCGTCGCGCGCCACCTCCCAGCGCACGGGCACGTCCTGTGCCGGCATGCCACCGGTCGCCACGTTCAGCGGATCAGGCGCCAACCGTGTCCACAGGACGACACTTTCGTGATCCGGTTCGCCTGAGGCGACACCGAGAGTGAAGGGAGCCGGGTCCATCTCCGCCGCCTGCGCGTCGGGGAACGTTCCGATCAACTGGCTTGTCACGACGGCACCGAGCGTTCCACCGGCCAGTGTCAAGAATCGCCGTCGGTCCAGTGGATTGCTGATCATGGTGACTTGCCTCTCTGGGGCTGGATGAATTCCGGTCTGGGGCTGGATGAATTCCGGCCACACGCTCGTCAGCCCAGATGTCCGAACACTCATGATTTGGTGTCCGAATCAGCAAGATTTGGTAAAGAACGTGGTGCTGCGCTTGCCAGGGTGAAATGTGATCCGGTCGCCGGCGAGCAGAAGGGCCGGTCCAAGAACTCCTGCGCGCACCCTGACCGTCGGCAGCGAGCAGTGCATGCTCAGCGCCGTGGATGTTCCCGCCCTGCCGGCCCGTTTTCGCGCACTCCGAGCGGCGAGGCTTTCGTGGACTTCGCTCCCGGCTGGGGAGCCCGCGCCCTCGCCGACCAGGGCCTTCGGCGATGCCGCGGTCAACGGCAGGCGTCCTTGGAGGTGAACGACGTACCCAGCCTCATCGGCAGCGAAGGTCTCCCCGGCCGGGCCGGTACCTGGTCGGGTGCGGAATGCGAGCAGGATGGCACCGCCGCACCGGCGATGACCGGCCTCGTGCTGAAAGAGCCGGTCCAGCACGGTCGGCCGACGCGAAGCTGCTCACCGGCGGGTACCGCGGCGGCTGAAGTGGTCGCCGAATCCGCTGGCTTGATTCCTTCGCGGGCTTCCCCGGATCCGCTGCCCGGTGGAACAGGTCACACAGCCCGGGATGGCCGAGTCGCGCGCGGAGAACGTGCGGCACCCGGGGTACGAGCAGCCCACCGACTACTTGGCGGGCCGACCGAGCACCTGGCCCGGCGGCCCGCCAAGAGTGTTCGCTGTGGGTCGCAGTCAGGACCTCACAACACGCCTTCGGGGCTGGCACCCTCGATCGAAACGGCGTCGGCGACGATCTTCTCGATCTCCGCGAGGTCGTCGGCGCTCAGCTCGATGTCGGCGGCGGCGGCGCTCGCCTGGATGTTGGCGCTGCTGCGGGCGCCGACGATGGCCACGTGCATACCGGGCTGAGCGAGGACCCAGGCAATGGCGAGCTGGCTGACACTGATGTCGCGGGCCTTGGCGAACTCCTCCAGCTCGCGCACGACCGCCAGGTTGCGCTTCAGGGCATCGCCGGTGAAGGCGCTGGACTTGCCGCGCCAGTCGCTGTCCTCGAAGGTGGTGTTCTCGTCGAAGCGGCCGGTGAGCAGCCCGCTGGCCAGCGGGCTGTAGGCCAGCATTCCGATGTTGTGCTCGATGGTGTACGGAAGGGTCTCCGCCTCGATGCCGCGGCGGAAGAGGTGGTACGGCGGCTGCAGAGTGTCCACGGGACGGATGGCGGCGAACTCGGCCATCTGCTCGGCGTTGTAGTTGGAAACGCCGACGTAGCGGATCTTGCCGGCGTCGACGAGTTCCTGAAGGGCGCCGGCCGTCTCCGCGGCGGGGACCTTCGCGTCCGGCCAGTGCACCTGGTACAGGTCGATGGTGTCGACATCGAGGGCGCGCAGGCTTTCCTCGACACCCTGGCGCAGATACCCGGCGGAGGCGTCCCGCCCGCCACCGTTGGGCAGCACGCCGCCCTTGGTGGCGATGACCACACTGTCGCGGTCGGTGGTGATCTCCTTGCGCAGTGCCTTGCCCAGCATGCGTTCGGAGGCACCGAAGCCGTAGGCCTGGGCCGTGTCGAAGAAGTTGATACCCAGGTCCCGCGCGTGTCGGATGGCGGCGATGGCCGCATCCTCATCGAACGTGCCCCAATCCCCGCCCAGCTGCCAGGTACCGAAAGCGATGCGGGAGACCTGCAGGCCCGTGGCCCCGAGGGAGATGGTCTTCATACGTACTGGTCCTTCCTACCGACGGCGCATTAAGCCGTTTTGTACCCATTCGCGTATAGGGCCGCATGCACCGTCGCAGTGCCCCAGCCCATTCAGCCTCCTGCGCGGCAGGCCAACCGTCCAATAGAAGAAGACGAACGCATTCAGTGGCAGGACTTCTGAATCGTGACCAGGTGCTTGTGCGGCGCGGCTCGGCAGCTCGGTCGGCAGGTGTTCGGGACCGCCGCGCGGCCGGCGGCCATGCCGATGGACGCCTACCGGCCCGGCGACGAATTCGTGGTCCACTGCGAGCTCCCGGGCGTCAATCCGGAGTCGATCGACCTCGACGTCGAGCAGAACGTCCTCACCGTCCAGGCCGAGCGCCGCTCCCCGGCCGCCAAGGACGCGGAGCTGATCGCGGCGGATCGGCCGGCGGGCTCCTTCAGCCGCCAGCTGTTCCTCGGCGAGAGCCTCGACACTGTCCACGCACTCTGGGCCGTTCAGACATGGCCTGGCTGCGCTGCCCCGGAGGATGGAACAGCGGGGCCAGGGATCAGAGGACGGCTCAGGCGTGTGTCGGGGCGAACATCCGCAGGACCGCCGGGAGCACGACCACCGACGGGCCCGGATCCGTGAGCGCATTGCCGAGGTCTTCCGTCAGGGACTCCGGCGTCGTACGGACCGCAGGCACCCCGAAGGACTCCGCCAGCGCCACGAAGTCCGGGCGTGACAGTTCCGTGGCGGTGGCCTCGCCGAAGGCGTCCTTCATGTACTCGCGCAGGATGCCGTAGCCTCCGTCGTCCACGATCAGCCAGGTGACCGGGAGGTCGTACTGACGTGCCGTGGCCAGTTCGGCGATCGAGTACATCGCGCCGCCGTCGCCCGAGACCGCGAGGACCGGGCGGCTGCGGTCCGCCGCCGCGGCGCCCAGCGCCGCGGGGTAGCCGTAGCCGAGGCCGCCCGCGCCCTGGGCCGAGTGCATCGTGTTCGGGTGGCGGGCGTCGAAGGCCGACCAGGCCCAGTACGCCAGGATCGTCATGTCCCAGAAGCTCGGCGCATCGTCAGGCAGGGCCTCCCTGACGGACGCGAGCACCTGCTGCTCCAGAGTGAGGTCCTGGGTCGCGATGCGCTCGCGGACCTGCGACACGACCGTACGGACACGCTCCGCCGCCGTCTCGTCCTCGCGCCCCTCCACCGTCTCCAGCAGCGCCGACAGCGCGAGGCGCGCATCCGCGTGGATGCCCAGGCCCGCGTGGTTCGACTCCAGCTTGCCGGCGTCCGCCTCGATCTGGATGACCCGGCCGCGCGGGGCGAACGTGTGGTAGTTCGAGGAGAGTTCACCGAGGCCGGAGCCGACCACGAGCAGGACGTCCGCAGACTCGAGGAAGTCCGTGGTGTGGCGGTCCTCCAGCCAGGACTGCAGTGAGAGCGGGTGCTCCCAGGGGAACGCGCCCTTGCCGCCGAAGGTCGTGACGACCGGGGCGTCCAGCTTCTCCGCGAGCGCGAGCAGCTTGCCGGACGCGTCGGAACGAACGACTCCGCCGCCCGCGATGATCGCCGGACGGGAGGCACGGGACAGCAAGTCGGCCGCCACCGCGGTCAGTTCGGGGCGCGGTACGACATCGTGCGGAGTCGCGTCCATCGCCGTGACGAGCGGCAGTGTCGTCTCCGCCAGCAGAACGTCTTGCGGGATCTCCACCCACACCGGGCCGTGCGGAGCCGTCAGCGCCGACTCCCACGCCGCCGCGATCGCCGACGGAATCTGGGACTGCGTACGGGCCGTGTGGACCGACTTCACCACATCCCTGAACGACGCCTGCTGGTCGCGCAGTTCGTGAAGATAGCCGTGGCGGCCGCCGCCGAGACCGGCGGTCGGAACCTGGCTGCCGATCGCGAGCACCGGCGCCGAAGCCGCGGCCGACTCCTGGAGCGCGGCCAGCGCCATCAGCGCACCCGGGCCGGTGGAGAGCAGCAGCGGGGCCACTTCACCCGTCAGGCGGCCGTACGCGTCGGCGGCGAAGCCCGCGTTGTTCTCGACGCGCAGTCCGACGTACGAGAGCGAGGAGCGGCGCAGCGCGTCGAACATGCCGAGCGCGTGCTGGCCGGGCAGGCCGAAGACCGTCGTCGCGCCCAGGCCCTGGAGTGTCTCGACCACGAGGTCGCCGCCGTTTCGGCCGGGCGGCGGGTTCAGCGCGGCCGCGGTCTGCGCCTCGGTCGGCCGCAGCACCAGGTCGTGATCGTGGGTCATCGGGTCTCCGCGATCTGGCGGGACATGATCGTGGTCAGCTCGTACGTCGTGTGCGACGCGGCCACCGAGGTGATCTCGGCGTGGTCGTACGCGGGCGCGACCTCGACGACGTCCGCCGAGACGAGGTTGCAGGAGGCCAGACCGCGCAGGATCTCGAGCAGCTCACGGGAGGTCATGCCCCCCGCCTCGGGGGTGCCGGTGCCCGGGGCGTGGGCCGGGTCGAGGCAGTCGATGTCGATGGAGATGTAGAGCGGGCGGTCGCCGATGCGCTGGCGCAGCTGGTCGGCGACCTCGTCTGCGCCCCGGCGGTAGACGTCGGAGGAGGTGACGATGCCGAAGCCCATCTTCTCGTCGTCGGTCAGGTCCTGCTTGCCGTACAGCGGGCCGCGGATGCCCACATGAGAAAGGGCGGAGGTGTCGAGGATGCCCTCCTCGACGGCCCGCCTGAAGGGAGTTCCATGGGTGTACTCCGCGCCGAAGTACGTGTCCCAGGTGTCCAGATGCGCGTCGAAGTGGAGCAGGGCGACCGGGCCGTGCTTCTTGGCGACCGAGCGCAGCAGCGGCAGCGCGATGGTGTGGTCGCCGCCGAGCGTCATCAGGCGGGCGCCGGTGCCCAGCAGGTCGTCGGCCGCGGCCTCGACCGTCTCGACGGCCTCATGGATGTTGAACGGGTTCGCGGAGATGTCACCCGCGTCCGCGACCTGCGCGAGAGCGAAGGGCGAGGCGTCCTGCGCCGGGTTGTACGGGCGCAGGAGCCTCGACGCCTCGCGGATCGCGTTACCGCCGAAGCGCGCGCCGGGCCGGTAGGAGACCCCGGAGTCGAAGGGAACACCGACCACGGCGACATCGGCACGGCCGACCTCGTCGAGCCGGGGCAGCCGGGCGAACGTCGCGGGTCCGGCGTACCGCGGAATACGGGACGAGTCGACCGGGCCGCGCGGCTGCTCGTTGCTGCTCATGTGAATTGCCTTCTTTCCTACGCTTCGTTGCGGTTTTGACTCTAGCTGGGTACGGCCACGGACTCGACCGGGGTCTCTTCGTCCTCGGTGGACCGGCCCGCCAGGCGCTCGCGCCAATTGGCCAGGATCGCGGGGTCCGTCGGCTTGGTCGCCAGAGAGACGATCAGGTACGCCGCGAGGGAGGACAGCAGGCCGTAGTAGACCGGCTCGTTGGCGAGGATTCCGTACGACGCCATCAGTCCGATGACCGCGACGCCGCCGACGACCACCGAGGCGAGCGCGCCGTACACGGTGCCGCGCTTCCACAGCAGGCCGCCCAGGATGGGCACCAGCAGGCCGCCGACGAGCAGGTTGTACGCGACCGTCAGCGCCTCGATGACGTTGTTGAGCGCGATGGCGATACAGATCACCGCGACTCCCATGATCAGGATGAAGGCACGGTTGCCCTTCACCTCGTCGTGGTCTTCACCGCGCCGGG
The DNA here is from genome assembly GCF_053599675.1 of Streptomyces sp. NPDC000880. Taxonomy (NCBI): domain Bacteria; kingdom Bacillati; phylum Actinomycetota; class Actinomycetes; order Kitasatosporales; family Streptomycetaceae; genus Streptomyces; species Streptomyces sp. NPDC000880. Next base: position 69,407 of record NZ_JBSFMS010000006.1, read on the forward strand.
ACGCGAGGCCCCGCAGCCGCGACCAGACGTCGTTGTTGGCGACGGTGGCACAGGCGATCAGCGCGCCGGAGGACGTCGACATGACGGCGGCGAGGGCCGCGGCCAGCACCAGACCGCGCACGCCCATGGGCAGTTCGTCCTTGACGATGGTGGCGAAGGCGTCGTCGGCGCTGGGGAGCTTCGGGTAGAGGACCCGGGCGGCCGTGCCGATCACGGCGCCGGCCAGGGCGTAGACGAGGCAGTACGTACCGGCGACCGTGCCACCGTAGCTGGCGACCTTGTCGCTGCGCGCGGTGAACACCCGCTGCCAGATGTCCTGACCGATCAGCATGCCGAAGGTGTAGATCAGGACGTACGTGAAGATCGTCTCGCCGCCGATGCCGAGCGGCGCGAAGTACTCGGTCGGCAGCTGGGCCTTCATCTGGGCGAAGCCGCCCGCCTTGACGACCGCGATGGGCAGCAGGAGCAGCAGCACGCCGACGGTCTTGACGACGAACTGCACCATGTCGGTGAGGGTGATCGACCACATGCCGCCGAGCGCGGAGTACGCGACGACGATGGAGCCACCGAGGATGATCGCGACGGTGCGGTTCATGTCGAAGAGGACGTCGAAGATCGTGGCGTACGCGATGGTCGAGGTGACCGCGAGCATCAGGGTGTACGCCCACATCACGACGCCGGTGATGACGCCGGCCTTGCCGCCGTAGCGCAGGTCGAGCATCTCGGAGACGGTGTAGACCTTGAGGCGGGCGATGCGCGCGGAGAAGAAGATGCTCAGCGCGAGCAGCCCGAGGCCGATGGCGAAGACCATCCAGGCGCCGGAGAGGCCGTACTTGTAGCCGAGGCCCACGCCGCCGATGGTGGAGGCGCCGCCGAGGACGATGGCGGCCATGGTGCCGGAGTACATCCAGGGGCCGAGCCGGCGGCCCGCGACCAGGAACTCGCTCTTGGTCTTGGCCCGGCGCATGCCCCACCAGCCCATGCCGAGCATGCCGGCCAGATAGACGACGATTACTGCATAGTCGACAGCCATCGGCTTCCCTTCGTCTCGTCCCCCGGGTCCTCAGATCCTGTGCGACGACGGTAAGTGGCCGGAAAGCATCGCTGAAGTGTACGTTTCATCCATTCTTGACGCCGCCTATGGATGGACTGTCCATGCCGGAGATCGCAGCAGCCCCACCGACCCCACCTATCCCCCTCGCCGCGCTGCTCGCCCGCGAGGAACTCGGTCTGCGGCAGATCGCCGGGCCGGTGGTGGCGGGCGCGGCGGTGCACTGGGTGCACACGTCCGAGATGGCGGATCCCTATCCGTATCTGCTCGGCGGCGAGCTGCTGCTGAGCGCGGGGGTGCTGCTCAAGGACCCCGACATGTACGTCTCACGCATCGTGCAGGCGGGGGCGGCGGCGCTGGGCTTCGGGGTGGCGCCGGTGTACGACTCGGTGCCTCAGGCGCTGATCGAGGCGTGCGACCGGCATGAGCTGCCGCTGATCGAGGTGCCGCCGGAGACGACGTTCACAGTGATGGGTCGTGCGGTGTGGCGCCTGATGGCGGAGGCGCGCCACCGGGAACTGCGCCGGGTGACCCAGGCCCAGCAGGGCCTCGCCGCGGCGGCGGCCCGCCCGGACCCGGTCCCGGCGGTCCTGCACCAGCTGGCGTCACGCCTGGGCGGCCAGGCGGTGCTGCTGGCCCCGGACGGCACGGAACTCTCGTCGTCGGGCCGCGCGCCGAGCCCGGATGCGGGGGCGGCGCTGAGGCGGCTGGCGCGGGTGGTGAAACCGCTGCCGGGAGCGCCGCGGGACGACGCGGGACAGGCCGGGCCCCTGCCCGCCTCCGCCAGTGACGCCATTCCCGGCGCACAGCTCGCCGCCTACGCCCTCGGCGGGCACCAGGGGCTCGTCCTCGGGCTCGCCACCCCCGTGCGCGAGGCCGGCGACCACACCGTCGCCGGAGTCGCCGTCGTCCTCCTCTCGCTACTGACCGCGCCCCACCAGGGCGCCGACAGCAGCGGGCGCAGCGCCGCCCTCGTACGGCTGCTGCTCGGGGCCGGGCCCTCCGAGGCCGCGTCGCTGCTGGGGGCCGAGCGGTGGACAGTCGTTCATGCACGCGGCGGGAGCGGCACCCCCTTCGCCGCGTCCGCGCTCGGCGCCGCGCTCGGTAGCGCGCTCGTCGACCCGGCCGACGACGGGACCGTACGGATCCTGCTGCCGGCCGACCGCGAGGTCACCCCGCAGCCCGGCTGGGTGCTCGGCGTGAGCGCCCCCGTCCACCCCGAAGAGCTCGACGCCGCCGACACCCAGGCCGCCAGGGCCGTGCACCGGGCCGCCGCCACCCGCACGGACCTGGTCAGGCACCGCGGCACCTCGCTCGCCGCGCTGCTGACCCCCGAGGAGGCGGCCGCCCACGCCCGGCTGCGCCTCGCCCCGCTCGCAGACTCCCCCGCCTTGCTCGACACCCTGCGCAACTGGCTCTCGCTGCACGGCAGTTGGGACCGCACCGCGGCGGCGATGGAGGTCCACCGCAACACCGTCCGCCAGCGCATCGCGCGCTGTGCGGCTCTCCTCGACGACGACCTGGACGACCCTGATGTACGGATGGAGCTCTGGTTTGCACTGCGGCAGGCGTGAGGTGTTGGGACGTCCACGGTTCCGTGGGGAACCCACGAAGGAGGTACCCAAAGACTGTTGCGCCAGCGCAAATCCCTTGGCAATCAACTGTGTTGGAATTCCCGCATGGCAACTCCCGCTGATGGAACCATGCTCCTGGACCCGGGCGAACCGTCCCGTCGCCTGCGCGCCGAGACCGAGCGGCTGCGGGACGAGGCCTCTCGCCAGAAGGAACTTGCAGGCCGACGAGCCGAGTTGTGGAACAAGGCCAACATCCTTCTCGGATTCCCCGCCGCGCTACTCGCCGGCACGTCCGGAGCCGCGGGCCTGGCCTCGGCGGATGCCCGCATCCCGGCCGCGCTGACCGCCCTGGCCTCGGCGGGGTTCGCTGCCGGCGCGGGCTTCCTGCGCAGCGGCGTCCGATGCAAGGCCAACAAGCGGGCCCGGCACGCGTGGGCCGCCGTGGAGGGCAGGGCACTGGTGAGACTGGCCCAGGAACACCTGACCCCCGACGACCTGGCCGAACTCCTGGACCTGCGCCAGGCCGCGCTGGCGGCCTACGACGGGGAGGACGCCGGGGTGGGTGCGGCTCCGGGCATCCCCGAGTGAACCCGTTGGCTACGCAATCTCTCCCATCCACATGCGCCGCCCCAGTTCGTCGAGCTCGGCCCGGCGCTCCTCGTACTCGGGCAGTGCCTGCCCCAGCAGCCGCCAGAAGTCCGCACCATGACCGGGAACCCGGACACCGTTCGCTCGAACCGGTCAGCTTTCGTCAGTAAGAGGTCACACCCATGCCCTGCTCGACGAAGTCAAATACGTCCGTGTACGGGTCGCGCAGCGACTTCGGCACATGGTCGCCATGGGCCGCGTTCATCCTCACTGCACGCTTCTTGGCCTCCGCGAAGCTGCCCGCTGACACCATCGAGCACGAGATCCGTCTCGAAGAAGCTCGGCTCTTCACCTTCCTTGGCGTCCAGTGCGAAGGGGGTGCGTGCGGTGCCGTCGTAGGACGCCCAGCGGGCGTACGAGTTAAGGACTGCGGAGCGCATATCGGTCATTGCGGCCAGCACGTTCGACTTGCCCGACGCGTTGGCCCCGAAGATGCCGATGAGCGGCAGAACCGACAGGGAACGGCTGCCGGCGAGCTCGATCGGCCGCCCGGCCAAGCTCGGCTCATCGTCGGACACGACAAACGACAGCTCCTGCTCGTCACGCAGTGACCGCACATTCGCGGTGCGGAATCTCAGCAGCATGCTGCCCCCCTCTCCGCGGTCAGGGTAATGGTCATAACTGACATCGGCTCGCGTTGGGTGGCATGGGAGTGTGCCGAGCCTCACCCTGGACAGCCGCGGTGACTGCCCGGTAACTTTTCCTGAGCAAGCGCTTAGATAAACCTTGGACGAGCTGACGAAGGGGGCGTCCCGTGCGCCGTACCGTGTACAACGAGGACCACGAGGCGTTCCGCGAGACCATTCGCGACTTCATCGAGACCAAGGTCGTCCCCGTTTACGACGAGTGGTACGCCGCCGGCCAGGCGCCTCGCGACTTCTACTACAAGCTCGGCGAGCTGGGCGTCTTCGGCATCGAGGTGCCTGAGGAGTTCGGCGGCGCGGGTCTGGAGACCTTCAAGTTCGAGGCCGTCATAGCCGAGGAGACCGCCCGGGCGGGGGTCAACTTCGGCGGCTCCGGCGTACACGTGATGCTCTGCCTGCCGTACCTCAAGGCCTACGCCACGGACGAGCAGAAGAAGCGCTGGCTGCCCGACTTCGTCACCGGCAAGACGATGTACGCCATCGCCATGACCGAGCCCGGCACCGGCTCCGACCTGGCGGGCATGAAGACCACCGCCAAGCTCTCCGAGGACGGCACGCACTACGTCCTCAACGGGGCCAAGACCTTCATCACCGGCGGCGTCCACGCCGACCGCGTGATCGTCTGCGCCCGTACCGCCGCCCCCACCGCCGAGGACCGCCGCCACGGCATCTCCCTCTTCGTCGTCGACACCAAGTCCGAGGGCTACGCGGTCGGCCGCAAGCTCGACAAGCTGGGCCTGAAGACCTCCGACACCGCGGAGCTGTCCTTCACCGACGTCAAGGTGCCGGTCGAAGACCTCCTCGGCGAGGAGAACAAGGGCTTCTACTACCTGGGCCAGAACCTGCCGCAGGAGCGTCTCGGCATTGCCGTCGGCGCCTACGCCCAAGCCAAGGCAGCCGTCAGGTTCGCCCAGAGTTACGTCGAGGAGCGCACCGTCTTCGGCAAGACCGTCGCCTCCTTCCAGAACACCAAGTTCGAACTGGCCGCCTGCAAGGCCGAGGTGGATGCGGCCGAGGCCGTCGTGGACCGCGCGATGGACGCCATCGACGCTGGCGAGCTGTCCGCCGCGGAGGCCGCGTCCGCGAAGCTGTTCTGCACCGAGGTCGCGCACCGCGTCATCGACAAGTGCCTCCAGCTGCACGGCGGTTACGGCTACATGAACGAGTACCCGATCGCCCGCCTCTACGCCGACAACCGCGTCAACCGCATCTACGGTGGCACCAGCGAGGTCATGAAGTCGATCATCGCCAAGTCCATGGGCCTCTGAAGCAGGCCACCGGTAAGGCAGTTACGTTCCTTCCATGAGCGAAGCACTTGACGGACTGCTCGATCTGCTCGACCTGGAGCAGATCGAGCAGGACATCTTCCGGGGACGGTCGCGCTCCGCCGCCGTACCGCGCGTCTTCGGCGGACAGGTCGCGGCCCAGGCGCTCGTCGCCGCGGGCCGCACCGTCCCCGAGGACCGCACGGCCCACTCCCTGCACGCGTACTTCCTGCGCATGGGCGACCCCGGCGCGCCGATCGTCTACACGGTCGACCGCATCCGGGACGGCCGCTCCTTCACCACGCGCCGGGTCGTCGCCGTCCAGCACGGCCACCCGATCTTCCATCTCTCGGCGTCCTTCCAGACGTACGAGGAAGGCCTTGAGCACCAGGCGGCGATGCCGGACGCGCCCGACCCGGAGACCCTGCCGACGGCGGCCGAGATCCTGCCGCGCAACCTCGAACCCCACGTCGCCCAGCGGCTGCTGGAGGCCAGGGCGGCGGTGGATCTGCGGTATGCGGAGGCACCGCCGTGGAGCACGGTCGGGCAGCCGCGCGAGCCGCGCTCGCAGGTGTGGTTCCGTACGAACGGCAAGCTCGCCGACGACCCACTGCTGCATGTCTGCCTCGCCACGTACGTCTCCGACATGACGCTGCTCGACTCGGTGCTGCTCGCGCACGGCCGCGGCGGCTGGGCGGTCGGCGATGTGGTGGGCGCCTCGCTCGACCACGCGATGTGGTTCCACCGCCCCTTCAGGGCGGACGAGTGGCTGCTGTACGACCAGGAGTCACCGTCGGCGTCCGGCGGCCGGGGTCTGGGCCAGGCCCGGATCTACACGCAGGACGGGCAGCTGGCGATCACGGTCATCCAGGAGGGCGTCGTTCGCGTACCCCGCGCCTGAGGACGGTCAGGGGGCAGCAGTGCCCGCCCGCCGTCAGCCCTGGGACGTCAGCCCCGCGGCGTCCAGCAGGTACTCGGCCATCGGGTCGTAGAAGCGGGGATCCGTGACGTGGTCGTCCAGGGGCACCACCACCTGGAGGGTTCCCTCTGCCTCCCCGATGAAGAGCGCGGGGTCGTTGCAGTCGGCGTACCCGACGGAGTCCAGACCGCGCTGCCCGGCGCAGCCGGCCCAGCCGTGGTCCGCCACCACCAGGTCGGGCTGCGGGCGGCCCTCCCGCTCGAGCGCGTCCAGGATCGCGGCCATGGGCGCCGGGGAGTGCGTGTGCCACAGGGTCGCGCCGCGCTCCAGCATCGCGATGTCCGCGAACTGGAAGACCATGCCCTCGTCGGCGGTGAGCCCGCCCGGAATCCGTACGATCTCGCACCCGGCGGCCCGCAGCGCGTCGGCGGTCTGCCTGTGGACATCCAGCAGCCCGCCGGGGTGCCCGGTCGCGAACAGCACCCGCTCCTGCCCGGCGGCGGCCTTGCGCAGCCGGGCGGCCAGCCGGTCCAGGGCGTCGACGGTCAGCTCGGGGTCGATGGTGTCCTGCCCGGTTCGGTGCTGGGGATCGTCGTTGACACCGCACCGCTCGGCCATTACGGCGAGCACATCCTGCTCATCCGTCCACCGGTCGCCGAGCTCAAGGCCGAGCCAGAAGTGACGGTCGCCGTTGGCGAGCTTGCGGTAGTGGGAGAGATTGTTGTCGCGGGGGGTGGCGACGTCTCCGGCGATACGTGTGTGGACGAGATGGTCGACAAGGGCGGCACGGCTGGGTATCGGCATGAGCCCATTGTGCCGTCCGCCACGCCCGCGGCACCCTGCGTCCCGAACGTTGGACGGCAGCGGCCGGTGCCTGGGCGAAACCCCAGGTCCTTAGCCCGCCAGTGACGCGAACGCCCCGTGTGCCAAGCGTCGCAGCAGTGTCTCCGTCGCCGCGCGGCCCGGCAGACCGCCGCCGTACGAGCCCAGGTGCGGCGTCGAGTTGAGCAGGCCGAACACGGCGTGGACCGCCACTCGGGCCTCCGACTCCGCGACGTCCGGGTGGAGTTCGCGGACCGCCGCGACCCACAGCTCGACGTACTGCCGCTGCAGCTGCCGCACCAGCTTGCGGTCGCTGTCGCGCAGCCGGTCCAGCTCGCGGTCGTGGAGCGTGATCAGCGGGCGGTCGTCGAGCGCGAAGTCGATGTGCCCGTCGATGAGCGACGCGAGCAACGCCTGGGGGTCGGCCGCCGCCTCCTCGACGCGGAGCCGGCCGCCGTTCAGCAGGCGTTCGCTGATACCCACCAGCAGCTCCGCGAGCATCGCGTCCTTGCCGGGGAAGTGGCGGTACAGGCCGGGTCCGCTGATGCCGACGGCCGCCCCTATCTCGTCGACGCCGACGCCGTGGAAGCCGCGCTCGGCGAACAGGCGCGCGGCCTCCTTGAGGATCTGCTCGCGGCGCGTCGGGGCATCCGTCCTGGTGGTCATGGATTGATTCTAGACAACGCTGTTAGCGGTCGTTAACCTGAAGGAAATGCGTTAACGCTCATTAACTTTTCTCGTACGAAGTCGTACGGCAAGGGGGCTCACGACGATGCAGCAGGCACCCGTGCTGGCGAGCGCGGCGGACCCCGCCTCCCCGGCCTGGCAGGCCAACGAGGAGGCGCACCAGGAGCTGGCCGACGCCCTGCGCGCCAAGCTGGCCGCGGCCCGCCTCGGCGGCGGCGAGAAGGCCCGAGCCCGCCACACCGCGCGCGGGAAGCTGCTGCCGCGCGACCGCGTGGACACCCTCCTCGACCCGGGCTCACCCTTCCTGGAGCTCGCCCCGCTCGCCGCGGAGGGGATGTACGACGGCCAGGCCCCGGCCGCCGGAGTGATCGCCGGGATCGGCAGGGTCAGCGGCCGCGAGGTGGTCGTCGTCGCCAATGACGCCACCGTCAAGGGCGGCACGTACTACCCGATGACGGTCAAGAAGCACCTGCGCGCCCAGGAGGTGGCGCTGGAGAACCGCCTGCCCTGCGTGTATCTCGTCGACTCCGGCGGCGCCTTCCTCCCCATGCAGGACGAGGTCTTCCCCGACCGCGAGCACTTCGGGCGGATCTTCTACAACCAGGCCCGGATGTCCGGCGCCGGCATCCCGCAGATCGCGGCGGTCCTCGGCTCCTGCACGGCCGGCGGGGCATACGTCCCGGCGATGAGCGACGAGGCCGTGATCGTGCGGGGCCAGGGCACGATCTTCCTCGGCGGCCCGCCCCTGGTGAAGGCCGCGACCGGCGAGGTCGTCACGGCGGAGGAGCTGGGCGGCGGCGAGGTCCACTCCCGGATCTCCGGCGTCACCGACCATCTCGCCGAGGACGACGCGCACGCGCTGCGGATCGTACGGAACATCGCGGCGACGCTCCCCGAGCGCGGCCCGCTCCCCTGGCCGGTCGAACCGGCCGAGGAGCCGAAGGTGGACCCCGCCGGGCTGTACGGCGCGGTGCCGGTGGACTCCCGCACCCCCTACGACGTACGCGAAGTGATCGCCCGGATCGTGGACGGCTCCCGGTTCGCGGAGTTCAAGTCGGAGTTCGGCACGACGCTGATCACCGGCTTCGCCCGGATCCACGGCCACCCGGTCGGCATCGTCGCCAACAACGGCATCCTGTTCTCCGAGTCCGCCCAGAAGGGCGCGCACTTCATCGAGCTGTGCGACCAGCGCGGCATCCCCCTGCTCTTCCTGCAGAACATCTCGGGCTTCATGGTCGGCCGGGACTACGAGGCGGGCGGCATCGCCAAGCACGGCGCGAAGATGGTCACGGCGGTGGCCTGCACCCGCGTGCCGAAGCTGACGGTCGTCGTCGGCGGCTCGTACGGCGCGGGGAACTACTCGATGTGCGGCCGGGCGTACTCCCCGCGCTTCCTGTGGATGTGGCCCAACGCCAAGATCTCGGTGATGGGCGGCGAGCAGGCGGCGTCGGTGCTGGCCACGGTGAAGCGGGACCAGCTCGAGGGCCGCGGCGAGCAGTGGCCGGCCGCCGAGGAAGAGGCCTTCAAGGAGCCGATCCGAGCGCAGTACGAGCAACAGGGCAATGCTTATTACGCGACGGCCAGGCTGTGGGACGACGGCGTGATCGACCCCCTGGAGACCCGGCAGGTGCTGGGCCTCGCGCTCACGGCCTGCGCCAACGCCCCGCTGACCGACCCCGCCTTCGGCGTCTTTCGGATGTGAGACGGACCATGACGATGTTCAGCACAGTTCTTGTCGCCAACCGGGGCGAGATCGCGGTCCGGGTCATCCGTACGCTGCGCGCGCTGGGCGTCCGCTCGGTCGCCGTCTTCAGCGACGCGGACGCGGACGCGAGGCATGTACGGGAGGCGGACACGGCAGTCCGCATCGGCCCCGCACCCGCGGCCGAGAGCTACCTCTGCGTGGAGCGCCTGCTGGAGGCCGCGGCCCGTACCGACGCCGAGGCCGTCCACCCCGGCTACGGCTTCCTCGCGGAGAACGCGGGCTTCGCACAGGCCTGCAGCGACGCGGGCCTGGTCTTCATCGGGCCGCCCGCCTCTGCGATCTCGCTGATGGGCGACAAGATCCGCGCGAAGGAGACCGTGCGAGCGGCGGGCGTCCCGGTGGTGCCGGGCTCGTCCGGCTCCGGCCTGACGGACGACCAACTGGCCGTTGCCGCCCGGGAGATCGGCATGCCGGTGCTGCTGAAGCCCTCGGCGGGCGGCGGCGGCAAGGGCATGCGCCTGACCCGGGTCGAGTCGGCGCTCCTGGAGGAGATCGCGGCGGCCCGCAGGGAGGCGCGTGCCTCGTTCGGCGACGACACCCTCCTTGTGGAGCGGTGGATCGACCGCCCCCGGCACATCGAGATCCAGGTGCTGGCGGACGGCCACGGCAACGTGGTCCACCTCGGCGAGCGCGAGTGTTCGCTCCAGCGCCGCCACCAGAAGATCATCGAGGAGGCGCCGAGCGTCCTGCTCGACCCCAAGACCCGTGCCGCGATGGGCGAGGCGGCCGTTCAGGCGGCGCGTTCGTGCGGCTACCGGGGCGCGGGCACGGTGGAGTTCATCGTCCCGGGCAACAACCCCTCCTCGTACTTCTTCATGGAGATGAACACCCGCCTCCAGGTCGAGCACCCGGTGACGGAACTGGCTGTGTCGATCGCGGGAAGGAGCGGCCTGGACCTGGTGGAGTGGCAGCTTCGGGTCGCGGCGGGCGAGCAACTGCCGTTCGCCCAGCGGGACATCTCCCTCACAGGCCATGCGATCGAGGCCCGTATCTGCGCGGAGGACCCCTCCCGCGGCTTCCTGCCCTCGGGCGGCACAGTGCTCGCCCTGCGCGAACCGCAGGGCGACGGAGTGCGTACCGACTCCGGTCTCAGCGAGGGCGCGGATGTCGGCAGCCTGTACGACCCGATGCTGTCGAAGGTCATCGCCCACGGCCCGGACCGCGCGACGGCCCTGCGCCGCCTGCGCGCGGCCCTCGCCGACACGGTCACCCTCGGCGTGCCGACGAACGCGGGCTTCCTGCGCCGCCTGCTGGCCCACCCGTCGGTCGTCTCGGGCGATCTGGACACGGGCCTGGTGGAGCGCGAGGCGGACGGACTGGTGCCGTCCGGGATCCCGGACGAGGTGTACGAAGCCGCGGCCGCGGTCCGGCTCGCCGAGCTGACTCCGCGGCGGGGCACGGGCTGGACCGACCCCTTCTCCGTGCCGAGCGGCTGGCGCATGGGCGGCCGGCCTGCCCCCGTCACCCACTGGTTCCGCGCGCCGGGACTCGACCCGGTGGCCTATGAGGTGCGGGACCGCAGCAGCCACCGCGTCGAGGCCGACCGGGTCTCGGTCACCCTCGACGGCCTGGTCCACACCTTCTGGCGGGCCGGCGACTGGCTCGGCCGGGACGGTGACTCCTGGCACGTCCAGGACCACGACCCCGTCGCCGCCTCTCTCACCGGCGCCGCGCACGCGGGGGCCGACACGCTGGCCGCACCCATGCCCGGGACGGTCACGGTCGTCAAGGTCGCCGCCGGGGACGAGGTCGCCGCCGGCCAGAGTCTGCTGGTCGTCGAGGCAATGAAGATGGAGCACGTCATCTCCGCCCCGCATGCCGGCACCGTCACCGAGCTCGATGTGACCGCGGGCTCCACCGTCGCCATGGACCAGGTGCTGGCCGTGATCACCCCGTACGAGGAGGACGAGCGATGACCGGCCGACTGCCAATGGAGTTCCCGTCGCAGGACCTGCTGCCACCCCGGGTGCGCATCCACGAAGTGGGCCCGCGCGACGGTTTGCAGAACGAGAAGACGGTCGTACCGACCGAGATCAAGGCCGAGTTCATCCACCGGCTGGCCGACGCCGGACTGACCACCGTCGAGGCGACCAGCTTTGTGCACCCCGACTGGGTGCCCCAATTGGCCGACGCCGAGCAGCTGTTCCCCCTCCTCGGCGACATCGGGGGCGTCGGCCTGCCCGTCCTCGTGCCGAACGCCCGCGGGCTGGAGCGAGCCATGGCCCTCGGCGCGCGCCGTATCGCCATCTTCGGCAGCGCGACCGAGACCTTCGCGAAGCGCAACCTCAATCGCACAATCGACGAGTCGCTCGCCATGTTCGAGCCGGTCGTCGCCAAGGCCCGCGACGACAAGATCCATGTTCGCGGCTATCTCTCGATGTGCTTCGGCGACCCGTGGGAGGGGCCCGTCCCCGTCCACCAGGTCGTCCAGGTCGCCAAGCGGCTCATGGACCTCGGCTGCGACGAGCTGAGCCTGGGCGACACCATCGGCGTGGCCACGCCCGGCCATGTGCAGAGCCTGCTCGCCGAGCTCAACGGGGAGTCAGTGCCCACCTCCGCGATCGGGGTGCACTTCCACGACACGTACGGGCAGGCCCTCTCCAACACCCTCGCCGCGCTGCAGCACGGCGTGACCACCGTGGACGCCTCCGCGGGCGGCCTCGGCGGCTGCCCCTACGCGAAGAGCGCGACCGGAAACCTCGCCACCGAGGACCTCGTGTGGATGCTCGACGGCCTCGGCATCGAAACCGGGGTCGACCTCGGCCGGCTCACCGCCACCAGCGTCTGGCTGGCCGGACAGTTGGGGCGACCCAGCCCCTCCCGCACCGTCTCTGCCCTCTCCCACAAGGAGTCGTAGAAATGTCGCTCGACCACCGGCTCTCCACCGAACACGAGGAACTCCGCCGTACCGTCGAGGCGTTCGCGCACGACGTCGTGGCGCCCAAGATCGGCGACTTCTACGAGCGCCATGAGTTCCCGTACGAAATCGTCCGCGAGATGGGCCGCATGGGCCTGTTCGGACTGCCCTTCCCCGAGGAGTACGGCGGCATGGGCGGCGACTATCTCGCCCTCGGCATCGCCCTGGAGGAGCTGGCCCGCGTCGACTCGTCCGTCGCGATCACCCTCGAAGCGGGCGTCTCGCTCGGCGCGATGCCCCTGCACCTGTTCGGTACCGAGGAGCAGAAGCGGCAGTGGCTCCCCCGCCTGTGCTCCGGCGAGATCCTCGGCGCGTTCGGCCTGACCGAGCCGGGCGCGGGTTCGGACGCCGGAGGCACCCGCACCACGGCGGTACGGGACGGCGACGAGTGGGTTGTCAACGGCTCCAAATGCTTCATCACCAATTCCGGTACGGACATCACGGGCCTGGTCACGGTCACCGCGGTCACCGGCCGCACGGACGGCGGGAAGCCGCAGATCTCCTCGATCATCGTCCCCTCCGGCACCCCGGGCTTCACTGTCGCCGCCCCCTACTCCAAGGTCGGGTGGAACGCCTCGGACACCCGTGAGCTGTCCTTCGACGACGTCCGGGTGCCGCTCGCCAATCTGCTCGGCGAGGAGGGCCGCGGCTACGCCCAGTTCCTGCGCATCCTCGACGAGGGCCGGATCGCCATCTCCGCGCTCGCCACGGGCCTGGCCCAGGGCTGTGTGGACGAGTCCGTGAAGTACGCGCGGGAGCGGCACGCCTTCGGACGCCCGATCGGCGCCAACCAGGCCATCCAGTTCAAGATCGCCGACATGGAGATGCGGGCCCACATGGCCCGGGTCGGCTGGCGCGACGCGGCGTCCCGGCTGGTGCGGGGCGAGCCGTTCAAGAAGGAGGCCGCGCTGGCCAAGCTGTACTCCTCGACGATCGCGGTGGACAACGCCCGCGAGGCCACCCAGATCCACGGCGGCTACGGCTTCATGAACGAGTACCCGGTGGCCAGGATGTGGCGCGACTCCAAGATCCTGGAGATCGGCGAGGGCACGAGCGAGGTACAACGGATGCTGATCGCACGCGAGTTGGGCCTGCCCGCCTGACGCACGGAGTTGGGCCTGCCCGCCTGGCGCACGGGCCCGCCGTCCGCACGGCCGGGGGAGGCGCCCTCTGGACACGAGGTGAGGTTAGGCTAACCTACCTTCGAACTGCCAGTGGCCGACCCCGGCACGTACGAAAGCGGACACCATGATGCCCAACGCCCGAGCTTCCCACCTCACCCGTCGCGGCCTGCTCACCGCGGGCGGCGCCCTCGGGCTCGGCGTCGCAATGGCCGCCTGCGGCAACAGCGACGACAAGGGCGGCACCGGCAAGGCCGCCGAGAAGTCCGGCCCCTGGAAGTTCCAGGACGACCGCGGTACGACGGTCGAGCTGAAGTCCGTCCCGAAGAACATCGTCGCCTTCACCGGCACCGCCGCCGCCCTCCACGACTACGGCGTCGAGGTCAAGGGCGTGTTCGGCCCGACCAAGACCAAGGACGGCAAGCCCGACGTCCAGGCCGGCGACCTCGACGTCAACAAGGTGAAGATCGTCGGCAATGTCTACGGCGAGTTCAACATCGAGCAGTACGCGGCCCTCGCCCCCGAGCTGCTGATCACCAACATGTGGGCCAAGGACGACCCGTGGTACGTCCCGCCGCAGTCCAAGGACAAGATCATGAAGCTGGCCCCCAGTGTTCTGCTGTGGGCGGCCGAGACCACGATGGCCAAGGCCCTGCAGCGCCACGCCGAGCTCGCCGAGTCCCTCGGCGGCGACGTCAAGGGCAAGAAGGCCGCCGACGCCAAGGCCCGCTTCGAGAAGGCCGCGGCCCGGCTGCGCGCGGCCGCGAAGGCCAAGCCGAACATCAAGGTCCTGATTGGCTCCGGCAGCCAGGAACTCTTCTACGTCTCCGTCCCGAAGACATCCGCCGACACCCTGTACTTCCAGGAACTGGGCGTGAAGTTCGTGGAGCCGAAGCCGAACGCGCAGGGCTTCTTCGAGGAGCTCAGCTGGGAGAACGCCGGCAAGTACGGCGCCGACATCATCATCCTGGACAACCGCACCGGGACCCTTCAGTCCAACTCGCTGTCCAAGAAGCCGACCTGGGGCAAGCTGCCCGCCGTCAAGGCCGGACAGGTCTTCCCGCGCGTCACCGAGCCGGTCTACTCCTACGACAAGTGCGCGCCGATCCTCGAGGACCTGGCCAAGGCCATCGAGACCGCGAAGAAGGTCGCCTGATCATGACGACGACGGCCGAGATCGCCCCGTTCCGCTTCTTCGACCTGGAGGTTGTACGGACCAGGCGGCTCGGCCCGTCCATGGTCCGCGTCACCTTCGGGGGCAAGGACCTCAAGGACTTTGCCACCGGGGGCCGCGACCAGTCCCTGTCGCTGTTCCTGCCGCACCCGGGCCAGAAGGCACCTGTCGTGCCCGTCGACGCAGGTGACGGCAGCGCGATATTCGCCGCCTGGCGGGCGCTGCCCGACGACGTACGGGCCGTGATGCGCTCGTACACCGTGCGCGAGCAGCGTCAACTGCCGGGCGAGGCAGGCGAGATGGACATCGAGTTCGCACTGCACGATGACGGCGGTCCCGCCTGCCGCTGGGCCGGCCAGGCCGCGCCCGGACACCGCGTGATGGTGCTCGGTCCGGCCGTCGCCGACAACACCGCCGTGCGCTGCCGGCCGCCTGCGGACACCGACTGGGTACTGATCTGGGCCGACGAGACGGCACTGCCGGCCGCCACGGCGATCCTTCAGTGGCTGCCGGCCGGGATGAAGGCCCGGGTCTGGCTGGAGGTGCAGCACACCGAGGACCGCCAGGCCCTCAAGACCGCGGCGGACGCCCGGATCACCTGGCTGGTACGGGAGGAGGGCGCGCCGTCCGCCCTGGAGGCGGTCAGCGCGGCCGAGTTGCCCGAGGGCACCGGGTACGCCTGGATCGCGGGCGAGTCGGGCAGCGTGAAGGCGCTCCGCCGCCATCTGGTGCGCGAGCGTGAACTCGACCGCCGCCGCGTCACGTTCGTCGGCTACTGGAAGCGCGGGGTGAGCGAGGACGGCCTCCGTGAGGGGGCCGACACCGGCGCGGTGGACAAGGCTGACGCAGCTGCCGAAGCCACCGCTATGTGAACAGGGCCATAACAGGCGCGCCCCAAGGGGGCGAGGGCTGGGCTTGAAAGTTAGGTTAGGCTAACCTAAGTTCAACGTCGCCCCCTCGCCCCCTCTCCTGTCCTGAGGGGCGACCAGGGCCCCGCATCCGGGAGGACATTGAAATGCGCTCGCACCTGCTCAATGACGTAACGGCGGAGAGCTACCGGCGCTCCGTGACCGAAGGAGTCGAGCGGGTGGCGAACCGACTCGCCACAACCCGGCGGCCGTTCACCGGCGTGACCGCCGACGAGCTCGCCCCGGTGATCTCCGCGGTCGACCTCGACCAGCCGCTGGGCAACGCCTCCGCCGCCCTCGACGAGCTGGAGAGGGTCTACCTGCGGGACGCCGTCTACTTCCACCACCCCCGCTACCTCGGCCACCTCAACTGCCCGGTCGTCATCCCGGCCGTCCTCGGCGAGGCCGTGCTCTCCGCGGTCAACTCCTCGCTCGACACCTGGGACCAGAGCGCCGGCGGCACCCTCATCGAGCGCCGCCTCATCGACTGGACCGCGCAGCGGATCGGCCTCGGCCCCGCGGCCGACGGTGTCTTCACCAGCGGCGGCACCCAGTCCAACCTCCAGGCGCTGCTGCTCGCCCGCGAAGAGGCCAAGACCGCGGACCTCGCCAAACTGCGCATCTTCACCTCGGAGTGCAGCCACTTCAGCGTGCAGAAGTCGGCGACGCTACTGGGTCTTGGCCGCGAAGCCGTCGTCTCTATCCCCGTCGACCGCAACAAGCGGATGCAGACGGTCACCCTCGCCGCCGAGCTGGCGCGCTGCACCCGTGCGGGCCTGGTCCCCATGGCCGTCGTCGCGACCGCAGGCACCACCGACTTCGGCTCCATCGACCCACTGCCCGAAATCGCCGAGCTGACCGGGCAGTACGGAACCTGGCTGCATGTGGACGCGGCGTACGGCTGCGGACTGCTGGCCTCCCCCACCCGCCGCCATCTCCTCGACGGCGTGGAGAACGCCGACTCGGTCACCGTGGATTACCACAAGTCCTTCTTCCAGCCGGTGAGTTCGTCCGCGGTGCTGGTACGGGACGGGTCCACGCTGAGCCATGCCACCTACCACGCGGACTACCTCAACCCGCGGCCCACCGTCGAGCTGGGGGCACTCCCCCCGGCTGCGGCGGGGGGAGTACCGCCCGTGCCCGAGGGGCTACGGGGGAGCATCCCCAACCAGGTCGACAAATCCCTGCAGACCACCCGCCGCTTCGACGCGCTGAAGCTGTGGATGACGCTGCGCGTGATGGGCGCGGACGGCGTCGGGCAGCTCTTCGACGAGGTCTGCGACCTGGCCACGGCCGGCTGGGAACTGCTCGCCGCCGACCCGCGCTACGACGTGGTCGTACAGCCGCAGCTGTCGACGCTGGTCTACCGCTACATCCCCGAGGACGTCACCAGCCCCACCGAGATCGACCGGGCCAACCTCTACGCACGCAAGGAGCTGTTCGCGTCCGGCGAGGCCGTGGTCGCCGGGACGAAGGTCGGCGGCCGCCAGTACCTGAAGTTCACGCTGCTCAACCCCGAGACGACGACCGAAGACATCACTGCCGTACTCGATCTGATCGCCGGCCACGCCGAGCAGTACCTGGGAGAGAACCTTGTCCACGCGTCTTGAGCCCCTCGATTTCATCGGTATCGGGCTCGGGCCCTTCAATCTCGGTCTCGCCTGCCTGACCGAGCCGATCGACGGGCTGAACGGCCTCTTCCTGGAGTCCAAGCCGGACTTCGAGTGGCACTCGGGGATGTTCCTGGAAGGCGCGCACCTCCAGACGCCGTTCATGTCGGACCTGGTCACCCTCGCCGACCCCACCTCCCCCTACTCCTTCCTCAACTATCTGAAGGAATCGGGGCGGCTGTACTCCTTCTACATCCGCGAGAACTTCTATCCGCTGCGGACCGAGTACAACGACTACTGCCGCTGGGCCGCTGCCAAACTGGCCTCCGTCCGCTTCAGCGCCACGGTGACCCGCGTCGAGTACGAGAGTGAGCTGTACGTCGTCCACACCGCCGCCGGCGAGCGGTTCCACGCCCGCCGCGTCGTCCTGGGCACCGGCACCCTGCCGTACATACCCGAGTCCTGCCAGGGTCTCGGCGGCGACTTCCTGCACAACTCGCGCTACCTCGACCACAAGGAGGCGCTGCAGCAAAAGGAGTCGATCACCCTCGTCGGCAGCGGGCAGAGCGCCGCGGAGATCTACTACGACCTGCTCTCCGAGATCGACGTGCACGGCTACCGGCTCAACTGGGTCACACGCTCACCGCGGTTCTTCCCGCTGGAGTACACCAAGCTGACGCTTGAGATGACCTCGCCGGAGTACATCGACTACTTCCACGCGCTGCCGGAGGCCACCCGCTACCGGCTGGAGTCGCAGCAGAAGGGCCTGTTCAAGGGCATCGACGGGGACCTCATCGACGAGATCTTCGACCTGCTCTACCAGAAGAACCTGAATGGCCCCGTCCCGACCAGACTGCTCACCAACTCGGCTCTTCAGAAGGCCAGTTACGAGGACGGTACGTACACCCTCGGACTGCGCCAGGAGGAGCAGGGCAAGGACTTCGAGCTGCGCACGGAGGGCCTGATCCTGGCCACCGGCTACAAGTACGCCGAGCCGCAGTTCCTGGAGCCGGTCGCCGACCGGATCCGCCGGGACGGGCAGGGCCGCTTCGACATCGCCCGCAACTACAGCATCGACACGGCCGGACGCGAGATCTTCCTGCAGAACGCCGGCGTGCACACGCACTCCATCACCTCGCCCGACCTGGGCATGGGCGCGTACCGCAACGCCTACATCATCGGCGAGCTGCTGGGGTCCGAGTACTACACGGTCGAAAAGTCCATCGCGTTCCAGGAGTTTTCCGCATGACGTTCACCATCCGTCCCCTCGACCCTTCCCCTGACTTCGTCGGGGAGACCCCTATCTCCGACGCCCAGCTGGTGCACGGCTGGGTGACCCACCCCAAGGCCGCCTTCTGGCTGATGCAGGACGCGAAACTGCAGGATGTCGAGCGCGATTACATGGCGATAGCCGCGCACGAACACCACGACGCCTTCATAGGCCTCAAGGACGGCGAGCCCGTCTTCCTGATGGAACGCTACGACCCCGCACATGTGGAACTGAAGGGGCTGTACGACGCCGAGCCCGGCGATGTCGGCATGCACTTCCTGGTCGCGCCGACCGACACCCCCGTGCATGGTTTCACCCGCGCCGTGATCACTGCGGTGATGGAGAAGCTGTTCGCGGACCCGGCCATCCGGCGTGTGGTGGTCGAGCCGGACGTACGCAACAAGGCCGTGCACGCGCTCAACGAGGCCGTCGGCTTCGTGCCCGCACGAGAGATCGAGAAGCCGGAGAAGGACGCCCTGCTGAGTTTCTGCACCCGCGCCCAGTTCGAGGCTGCACGAGGAGTGGCGGCATGACCCTGTCCGACGCCGTATCGCATCTGACGCCCGGGCTGTGGGAGCGGGCCAACAGGCTCCTCCTGCGCAAGGCACTCGCGGAGTTCTCCCACGAGCGGCTGCTGGCCCCCGAGTCCCTCGGAGAGGACCGCTACCGCGTCCTCAGCGACGACTCCGGCACCGAGTACCGCTTCACCGCGCGGCGATTCGCCCTCGACCACTGGCAGGTCTTCGCCGACACCATCACCCGGCACCGGGACGGCGACGAGCAGCCGCTGGACGCGCTCGACTTCTTCATCGAGCTGCGCGGCGTACTCGGCCTGAGCGAGGAGATCCTCCCGGTCTATCTGGAAGAGATCTCCTCCACCCTCTCCGGCACCGCGTACAAGCTCACCAAGAAGCAGGTGACGTCCGCCGAGCTGGCCACGGCCGGCTTCCAGGCCATCGAGACCGGCATGACCGAGGGCCACCCCTGCTTCGTCGCCAACAACGGCCGGCTGGGCTTCGGGGTGCACGAGTACCTCTCGTACGCCCCCGAGACCGCGAGTGAGGTCCGCCTGGTCTGGCTGGCGGCCCGCCGCGACCGCGCCACCTTCACCGCGGGCGCGGGACTCGACTACGAGTCGCTGGTCCGCGACGAGCTCGGCGAAGCGGCCCTCGCCCGCTTCGGCGGGCAGCTGAACGCCCTCGGCCTCGACCTCGCCGACTACTTCCTGCTGCCCGTCCACCCCTGGCAGTGGTGGAACAAGCTCTCCGTCACCTTCGCCGCCGAGATCGCCCAGCAGCGGCTGGTGTGCCTGGGCCCGGGCGACGACGACTATCTCGCGCAGCAGTCGATCCGCACGTTCTTCAATGCGAGCGCCCCGGCCAAGCACTACGTCAAAACCGCGCTGTCCGTCCTCAACATGGGCTTCATGCGTGGCCTTTCGGCCGCGTACATGGAGGCGACCCCTGCGATCAACGACTGGCTGGCGAGCCTGATCGGCAGCGACGACGTCTTCAAGGCGGCCCGCTTCTCGATCATCCGGGAGCGGGCGGCGGCCGGCTACCACCACCGCCAGTACGAGCGGGCGACCGATCGCTACTCCCCGTACCGCAAAATGCTGGCCGCGCTGTGGCGCGAGAGCCCGGTGCCACAGCTGCTGGACGGCGAGCGGCTGGCGACGATGGCGTCGCTGCTCCATGTGGACCACAACGGCGCGTCGTTCGCGGGCGCGCTGATCGACGAGTCGGGCCTGACCCCCGCCCACTGGCTGCGCCGCTATCTGGACGCGTATCTCACGCCCGTACTGCACAGCTTCTACGAGTACGACCTGGTCTTCATGCCGCACGGCGAGAACGTCATCCTCGTCATCGGCGAGGACGGCACGGTCCAGCGGGCGATCTTCAAGGACATCGCCGAGGAGATCGCGGTGATGGACCCGGACGCGGTGCTGCCGCCGGACGTCGAGCGCATCCGCGCGGACGTGCCCGACGACATGAAGCTGCTCTCCGTCTTCACGGACGTCTTCGACTGCTTCTTCCGCTTCCTCGCGGCCACGCTGGTCACGGAGGAGCGGCTGGACGAGGAGACGTTCTGGCGGACGATCGCGGAGTGCGTCGCGGCGTACCAGAGGTCGGTGCCGCATCTGGCGGACAAGTTCAGGGAGTACGACATGTTCGCGGGCGAATTCGCGCTCTCCTGCCTGAACCGGCTCCAGCTGCGCAACAACAAGCAGATGGTGGACCTGGCGGACCCGGCCGGCGCGCTCCAGCTGATCGGCAGCCTGGAGAACCCGATCGCGCGGTTCTCCCACTGAGCGGACGGGCGCGCCGGTGAATACGGTCCCTCACCGGCGCGCCCGTCTCATGGGCGGGGCCTTTCCCCTACCCGCCCCTGCCCGTAACTGGGGCTCCGCCCCAGACCCCCGAAAATCAGCCCCGCCGACGATTGAGGCGCAGGGCCCGGGGCGGAGCCCCCGGCGGTCAGCCCGCAGGCCAGGGCACCTGCGGCGACCGGTAGTAGTCGATCCCGAGCGCCGACATCCTCGGCCCCTGCGCCCCCAGCCGCACCTTGTACGCCTCCCAGTCATGCGCAGACGCAGGCGACCACCCGAGCTCCGCCACCCCCACCACCCGCGGGAACGCCATGAACTCGATCTGGTCGCTGGTCGAGATCGTCTCCGACCACAGCGGCGCCTCGACCCCGGCCACCGCCGACGCCGGCGCGCCCGGCAGATACGCCGCCGGGTCCCAGTCGTAGGACCGCTGCACCTCTACATAGCCGGCCCAGGCCAGCCCCAGCGGGGTGTCCTTGTTGTACTTCATGTCGAGGTAGATCCGGTCCGCGGGCGACAGAATCAGCCCGGTGCCGTTCTGCGCGGCCTGCGCGACCTGCGCCTTCTCCGCGGCGCTGGTGCCGTCCAGACCCCAGTACTGGGCGAGCGCCCCCTTCGCCGGGGTCGCGCCGGTCAGCTGGTGCCAACCGACCACCTTCTTCCCGTACTTGGCGACGATCGGCTGCACCTTGTCCATGAACGCCACATAGTCCGCGTGGCTGGTGGAGTGCGCCTCGTCGCCACCGATGTGGAGGTACCTGCCGGGGGTGAGGGCGGCCAGCTCGCGGATGACGTCGTCCACGAAGTCGTACGTCACGGGCTTCGCCACGCACAGCGAGCTGAAGCCGACCGCCGTCCCGGTGTAGAGGGACGGGGCGATGCCGGAGCAGTTCAGCTCGGCGTACGAGGCGAGGGCGGCGTTGGTGTGCCCCGGCATGTCGATCTCGGGGACCACCTCCAGATAGCGCGAGGCCGCGTAGCTGAGGATCTCCTTGTACTGGGCCTTGGTGTAGTAGCCGCCTGGGCCGCCGCCGACCTGGGTCGAACCGCCGTACGTGGCCAGCCGCGGCCAGGAGTCGATGGCGATCCGCCAGCCCTGATCGTCGGAGAGATGCAGATGCAGTTTGTTGATCTTGTAGAGCGCCAACTGGTCGATATAGCGCTTGACTTGGTCGACGGTGAAGAAGTGCCGGGAGACGTCGAGCATCGCACCCCGGTAGCCGTAGCGCGGGCTGTCGGTGATCGTGCCGCCCGCGACCTTCCACGGGCCGGGCTGCCGGGTGTCCTTCTCCACCGAGGCGGGCAGCAGCTGGCGCAGCGTCTGCACGGCGTGGAAGAGCCCGGCGGGCTTCCCGGCGGTGAGGGTGAGCGCGCCGCGCGTGGACTCCAGCCGGTAGCCCTCGTCGCCCAGGGAGCGGTCCGCGGAGCTCAGCCGCAGCCGGATGCCGCCGGATCCGTGGTCGTCGGTGACGGGCAGGGCGTAGCCGGTCGACGGCCGCAGCAGCTGGGCAAGATAGGTGCCTATCCGGCCGGCCTCGCGGGAGTCGTCGTCGACCCGGATCCGGGTCCATGGGGTGAGGGTGTACGCGGACCCGCCCGGGCGTACGGAAGCGGGCGCGGGGACGATCTGGCCAAGCGGCCGGACCTCGGGGGCGGCCGGGGCGGGGGCTGGGCCGGCGCCGATGCCGGCGATACCCGCGGCCGCGACGAGCAGCAGCGAACCGAACAGGCGGGGGAACGTTCTGGGCTGTCTCACAGGCTGGGTCCCTTCGACGGGCGTCGCAACTGTGGTGCTGAGCAACCGAACGGCAGTCATCATGCGTACCGCGTGCCCCAACTCCGGTCAAGGTGTAGACCACTTGCTCACTGCCCCTGGGCGAGCCCACGTATGCCGTACCCGGTGCGAGAATCCCGGCATGGCGGAAATCATCCAGAAGGACGGCACCTGGACCTTCGACGGGGACACAGTCCGCATCGTGCCCGGCAGTGACAAGAGCGTGAGCCTGCTGCGCAAGACTCTCGGCGAGATCGCCGTACCGCTGGGGGCGCTCGCCGGGATCTCCTTCGAGCCGGGCAAGAAGTCCGGACGGCTGCGGCTGCGCAACGGCGCCGACCCGCTCCTGCAGATCACCGGCGGCAAGCTGGAGACGGCTCGGACCCCTACCGGCTGACCGTGGACAAAGGGCCGGAATACTGACGGCCGAGGAGTTCACCACCGCCAAACGGGCCGCATTGAAGCGAACGTGAGCGTCTCCTGCCCGTAATCGGGCAGGATTCTTGCAATTGCGGTAGGTGACCCCGCAATATCTACGGGTGCTCGATCGCCGCCCCTCGTCACACGACGACCTCATCGACCATCTGGTGCGCAGCACCGCGCTCCAGCGCGGTGAGGCGGCCCGGGTGGTGCTCGACGTGCTGGCGTACTTCGACGAGAAGACCGACGAATTCGTCCGCCGCCGCCACCGCGAGCTGCAGTCCGGTGGCCTGGCGAACACGGAGATCTTCGAGCGGATCGCGGCCGAACTGCCGCACCGCGCCGTGGCGCCGCCGGAGCTCTCGCTCCGCCAGCTGCGCCGCATCGTCTACGGCTGACTCTACGGCTGACCGGCCGACCGGTCCGGTCAGCCAGGCGGCCATGCGACCAGGCACACACCTGACCTATGGAGGGGTAAGAACTCTATGTGCGGAATTGTCGGATACATCGGCAAGCGTGACGTGGCACCGCTGCTGCTCGAAGGCCTGCAGCGGCTGGAGTACCGGGGTTACGACTCCGCGGGCATCGTGGTCACGAGCCCCAAAGCCGCCGGCCTGAAGATGGTCAAGGCCAAGGGCCGGGTCCGTGACCTGGAAGCCCGGGTCCCCAAGCGCTTCGCCGGCACCACCGGCATCGCCCACACCCGCTGGGCCACCCACGGCGCCCCCAGCGACGAGAACGCCCACCCCCACCTGGACGCTGAGAACAAGGTTGCGGTCGTCCACAACGGCATCATCGACAACGCCTCCGAGCTGCGCGCCAAGCTCGTCGCCGACGGCGTCGTCTTCGCCTCCGAGACGGACACCGAGGTGCTCACCCACCTCATCGCCCGCTCCCAGGCCGAGACCCTGGAGGAGAAGGTCCGCCAGGCGCTGAAGCTGATCGAGGGCACGTACGGCATCGCCGTCATGCACGCCGACTTCAGCGACCGCATCGTCGTCGCCCGCAACGGCTCCCCGGTCGTCCTCGGCATCGGCGAGAAGGAGATGTTCGTCGCCTCCGACGTCGCCGCGCTGGTCGCCCACACCCGTCAGATCGTCACCCTCGACGACGGCGAGATGGCCACCCTCAAGTCCGACGACTTCCGTACGTACACCACCGAGGGTTCGCGTACGACGGCTACGCCGACCACCGTGGAGTGGGAGGCCGAGTCGTACGACATGGGCGGCCACGACACGTACATGCACAAGGAGATCTCCGAGCAGGCCGACGCCGTGGACCGCGTGCTGCGCGGCCGTATCGACGACCGGTTCTCCACCGTGCACCTGGGCGGCCTGAACCTGGACGCCCGCGAGGCGCGCGGCATCCGCCGGGTGAAGATCCTCGGCTGCGGCACCTCGTACCACGCGGGCATGATCGGCGCCGGACTCATCGAGTCGCTGGCCCGCATCCCCGCGGACGCCGAGCCGGCCTCCGAGTTCCGCTACCGCAACCCCGTCGTGGACCCCGACACCCTCTACATCGCGGTCTCCCAGTCGGGTGAGACGTACGACGTTCTCGCCGCGGTCCAGGAGCTCAAGCGCAAGGGCGCGCGCGTCCTGGGCGTGGTGAACGTGGTCGGCTCGGCGATCGCCCGCGAGGCCGACGGCGGCACGTACGTGCACGCAGGCCCCGAGGTCTGCGTCGTCTCCACCAAGTGCTTCACCAACACCGTGGTCGCCTTCGCGCTGCTCGCCCTGCACCTTGGCCGGATCCGCGACCTGTCGGTCTCCGAAGGCAAGCGGATCATCGAGGGCCTGCGCAGGCTGCCCGAGCAGATCACCGAGATCCTCGAGTCCGAGGCCGAGATCAAGAAGCTGGCCGAGGAGTACGCGGGCGCCAAGTCGATGATGTTCATCGGCCGGGTGCGCGGCTACCCGGTGGCGCTCGAGGCCTCGCTGAAGCTCAAGGAGATCTCCTACATCCACGCCGAGGCCTACCCGGCGTCCGAGCTCAAGCACGGCCCGCTGGCCCTGATCGAGCCGGCGCTGCCGACGGTCGCGATCATCCCGGACGACGAGCTGCTGGAGAAGAACCGCGCCGCCCTGGAGGAGATCAAGGCCCGCAGCGGCAAGATCCTCGCGGTCGCGCACCGCGAGCAGGAGAAGGCCGACCACACGATCGTCGTGCCGAAGAACGAGAACGAGCTGGACCCGATCCTGATGGGCATCCCGCTCCAGCTCTTCGCGTACCACACGGCGCTGGCCATGGGCCGGGACATCGACAAGCCGCGCAACCTGGCGAAGTCCGTCACGGTCGAGTAGTACAGCCCGTTCAGGCAGGGGCGGTCCCCCCGCGCGTTGCCACCTTTACGCGCGGGGGGACCGCCCTTTCGCCAGCCGGAGCAGCCCCTCACACCGGCCTGTGGCTGCCTCAGCCGGTGGCCGTCACTCCACGGCCGGCAGCACGTCCGGAGAAGGTCGGCCACTTGGCGAGTGCGGCCGTCGCGCCGTACCAGGCCGCGAGACCCGCGACCGCACCGATCCAGCCGCCCGCCTTGGCGAGACCGTCGTTCTCGGCGAACGACGCTATGCCGAGCAGCAGCAGCGAGACGAACAGCAGCCCGTACACGCCCTGTCCGAACAGTCCGCTGCCCGCGGACGCCGCTGTCAGGGTCAGTGCGAGCAGCGCCCAGAGCAGCAGGAAGAGGCCTGCCGCCTCACCGGTGACTTCGGCGCCGACCCCGGTCCCCCAGGTGAACCAGAAGGCGCCGAGGCCCGAGAACGCCGTGCCCGTACCGGCGTTGCCCGCGCGGAATTCGAGCAGCCCGACGATGAACAGTGCGACGCCGCCGATCCAGGTCGCGAGAGCGGCCGCGTCTGCCGCCGCCACGTTGTCGATCACGCCGGTGTGGCCGACGCCGAACGCCAGCAGGGTCAGTCCGAGTGCGAGGTGGCCGAGAGTCGAGGTTGTAGCGCTTCCCGCAGAGACTTCATTGTCCACGGCGGGCTCCCTTCGTGTCCTGTGCAGTTGTGCTGCTTCCCAGCGACCGGTATGTACCCTTCACAAGCGCACAATCCACCTGTACGGACAGGTAGATTTCCCCGCAGAGGAAGGGAGTTGACGCTGCCTCACCTGGACTGACGCCGGGATTACGGAATGGACACGGCAGGGCGTACGCGGGATTACGACGAGCAGTAACCAGCAGGCGACCGTGTGTTACGGCCGGCTACGTGATCCCGCTACGGGTCGAACTACGGGATCACGATGACCGGGCGCTGCGCGCGCCGCGCGAGCCGCCCGGCCACGGAGCCGAAGATGCGTCCGACGATGCCGTGCGTCGAGCCGACCACGATCGCGTCGGCAGAATACTCACGGCCGACCTCCTCCAGCTCGTGGCAGATGTCGCCGCCGCGCTCGACCAGGATCCAGGGCACCTCGGCGAGATAGTCCGCGCAGGCCAGCTCCAGGCCGATGACCTCGGTGCGGTGATCGGGGACGTCCACGAAGACGGGGGGCTCGCAGCCCGCCCAGACGGTGGTCGGCAGCCGGTTGGCGACGTGAACGATGATCAGGCCGGAACCAGACCTTTTGGCCATTCCGATGGCGTACGCGAGCGCCCGCTCACTGGAGGTCGAGCCGTCGAAGCCGACGACGACTCCGTGCCGGAACGCTGGATCGCAGGAATGACGTGTTTCTTCGGCCGCTTGGAGGTCCGACAGTGGGTCGGCTACCTGCTTGCGGTCCGCGGGTTCGGGAATTTCGTGACCGGCCATCGGTGTCTCGGCGAAGAAGGTCCTCTTGTGAGGGATCGTCTCAGGGAGGGTGCGTGGGTTGGCATCGCGGCGGAGCTGTGTCCGGGAATCATCTTCCCTGGCCCATACCCCAAGGGTACGGCGACACTCCTCTCCTGCCCAGAGCCTGCTGCCCCGTACGCGGCGTTCAAGGGAGCATGCCCGAGCCTGCCCAGGAAGGCAATGCCGGTTGGCCTCTACAGCGGTCTGCCCCGACCGTCCACTGGGCCGTCCGACGGCCCGTCCACCCGTCCCGCCTCCGATCCGTCCGCCGATCAGCCCGCTGATCCGCCGGTTGATCCGCCGGTTGACGTCCGCGCCAGTGACCGGAAGGCTCCGCTGCTCGTTGCACCTCGGTCACCCCGCCGCCTCCAGGGAGCTTTTGTGCCCGCACGCCCGTCCGCCCCGGCCCCCGACACCTCCCCGGCCCCGCAGCACGGACAGCGCGTTGAGGCCGCCCGGCGCCCCTCGTCCGATTCGGCGAGCGACGTGGTGCGCTGGGCGGCCTTCAGCTGCGCGGTCGTCCCTGTTGTGCTGGTCGTGTACGGGACGTCCGTCGGCGGAGCGGCCGCCGCTGCCCTCGGCCTCGCCGCCGTGACGGCCGCCTGCCGGGTGCTGCTGCGCCGGTCCGAGCGCAGTGCGCCCCGGGCCCGGGCCGCCGAGTCGGCGCAGCCCCGCGGCCGGCGCCTGCGGACCGTTCCCGGGGCTCACCGGGGCAGTCGGCGCGGCGCGGGAAGCGGGCCCGGCGACTGACGGGTTCGCACACCCGCACCCGTATATTTTCAGCCAACTTCGCGCTACCGGCCTTCCCTTGGCGAAATGGCCTGCCAACCCCCTTGCCACCAGGGAAGAAAGGGCCATTCACGGCGCTCGCACCCTACGTGGACGGGCCATGCGTGCGACGCGCACTTCCCTGCGGAGCCCCCGAGTGGAACGCTTCGTGATCGAATGCTTCGCGCCAAGTTGCCTTGTCGACATAGCGGGGCATGCCGAACTTGTCACGTCGGCGCCACGGGACACAGTAGATTCGATCATGAGTATCGAAGGCTCGGGACTCGTGCGAAACCGAGGGGAAACGTGCAGGAGCGAAAGGCCCGAAACGAACGGGGAGACGCGAACACCGAGGGGGGCTTAGCGTCATGAGTCAGGACTCCGCCGCACCGGAGGCAGCACGGAAGCTCTCCGGGCGCCGGCGCCGGGAAGTCGTCGCGGTGCTGCTGTTCAGCGGCGGCCCCATCTTTGAGAGTTCCATCCCGCTCTCGGTGTTCGGAATTGACCGTCAGGACGCCGGAGTTCCCCGCTATCGACTGCTGGTCTGCGGTGGCGAGGAAGGCCCGCTGCGGACCACCGGCGGGCTCGAACTGACCGCGCCGTACGGCCTGGAGGCCATCGGCAGGGCGGGCACCGTCGTCGTACCGGCCTGGCGGTCGATCACCTCACCGCCACCGCCCGAGGCGCTCGACGCGCTGCGCCGGGCGCATGAGGAAGGAGCCCGGATCGTCGGACTGTGCACCGGCGCGTTCGTGCTGGCCGCGGCCGGTCTGCTGGACGGCCGCCCGGCCACCACCCACTGGATGTACGCGCCGACGCTGGCCAAGCGGTACCCGTCCGTCCATGTCGATCCGCGCGAGCTGTTCGTCGACGACGGCGATGTGCTCACCTCCGCGGGCACGGCGGCCGGAATCGACCTGTGCCTCCACATCGTGCGCACCGACCACGGCACCGAGGCCGCCGGCGCACTGGCCCGCAGGCTGGTCGTGCCACCGCGCCGCAGTGGCGGGCAGGAGCGCTATCTGGACAGGTCTTTACCAGAGGAAATCGGGTCGGACCCGCTGGCCGAGGTCGTCTCGTGGGCGCTGGAGCATCTCCATGAACAGTTCGACGTGGAGACCCTGGCGGCCCGGGCGTACATGAGCCGGCGCACCTTCGACCGGCGATTCCGATCGCTGACCGGCAGCGCGCCGCTGCAGTGGTTGATCACCCAGCGGGTGCTGCAGGCCCAGCGGCTGCTCGAGACCTCCGACTACTCGGTCGACGAGGTCGCGGGCCGTTGCGGCTTCCGCTCGCCGGTGGCGCTGCGTGGCCACTTCCGGCGTCAGCTCGGCTCGTCCCCGGCCGCGTACCGGGCCGCCTACCGGGTCCGCCGCCCGCAGAACGACTCCGCCCCGCCCACTGTGGTGGAGGCCGTCGTCCCGGCACAGGTCACCGCCCAGGCCAGACGCGCCGCCGCGGCGGCGGGAGCCCCGGGACCCGCGGCCACCTCGGCCGCTCCGCCGGAGCTGGGAAAGCCTCCTTCCGACGCGTACGCGACAGGTCACGGCCGTCCGAGCCTGCCCGGCCAGCGGAGTGCGCCTTAGGCAAGACCGGCGCCCCCCGATCTCCGGTCCGCCTAAGGTAGGACGCATGAACGATCGCATGGTGTGGATCGACTGCGAGATGACCGGGCTCTCGTTGACGGACGACGCACTCATCGAGGTGGCCGCACTGGTCACCGACTCGGAACTGAACGTGCTCGGCGAAGGGGTGGACATCGTGATCCGCCCGCCGGACGCGGCGCTGGAGACGATGCCCGAGGTGGTGCGGCAGATGCACACCGCCTCGGGCCTCCTCGACGAACTGGCGGGCGGAACCACGCTCGCCGCTGCCGAGGAGCAGGTCCTGGCGTACGTACGCCAGCACGTGAAGGAGCCCGGCAAGGCCCCGCTGTGCGGAAACTCGGTCGGCACCGACCGCGGCTTCCTGCTGCGCGACATGCCGACGCTGGAGGACTACCTCCACTACCGGATCGTCGATGTCTCCTCGGTCAAGGAACTGGCCCGCCGCTGGTACCCGAGGGCGTACTTCAACAGTCCGGAGAAGAACGGCAACCACCGGGCGCTGGCGGACATCCGCGAATCCATCGCGGAGCTGCGCTATTACCGCGAGGCGGTCTTCGTGCCGCAGCCCGGACCCGACTCGGAGACCGCGAAGACGATCGCGGCGAAGCACGTCCTTCCTGCGCAGTAGCCGCCGCGCGAAGGGGGCGAAAACCCGGGCGCGAGCACCCTCCCCGACCCTGTACACTTTTTCTCGGCCGGTCGGGAAGAAGACCGGTCGTGGTGGGTATAGCTCAGCTGGTAGAGCACCTGGTTGTGGTCCAGGATGTCGCGGGTTCGAGTCCCGTTACTCACCCTGAAGGATCAAGGGCCCCGGTCTTCGGACCGGGGCCCTTATTCTTTTCCGCAGCGCTATTGGATCTGTGGATCCACGCTACGACGACTCGCGTACGACCAGCTCCGTCGGGAGCACGATCCGCGGCCGCTCGCCCGTGCCCCCCGTAATCTCCTGAAGCAGCACCTCGGCCATCGTGCGGCCCATCTCCTCGATCGGCCGGCGCACGCTGGTCAGCGCCGGGTCCAGGTGGCGGGCGTCGGGAGGCAGGCCCGCCGCCGCGAGAGCGGCGCGGTAGCCGTCCAGGCGGCACTGGGCGCCGTAGACATCCAGGCGTCCGGTGATCGTCGCTATCGCGCGGCGGCCGCCGGCCACGAGATGCGCGACTGCGCTGCGGGCGCCCTCGAAGTTGTCGGAGTCGACCGCGGGGAGCGTCTCGGCGGCCGACCTGCGACCGGTGATCACGAGCGCGCGGCCGCACGGTTGGGTACGTATCCGAGTTCGGCGACGGCGGCCTCGACGACGGCGCGGGTGCGGTCGCTGACCCCCGGCGAACCGTTGATCACGCGGGAGACCATGCCGCGCCCGACACCGGCGCGTGCGGCGACCTCTTCGAGGGTGGGTCTGCCCGTGCCCCGCCCTCCGTTGCGCGTACGGATTGTCCGAGTCACCAGGCTTGGGACCAGGGCTACGCGAACGGCACGTTCGCTACCGTCTCCTGCCCGGCCTGGATGCTCGGCTACGTCCAGGACAAGGGCGGGGCCGCGGGCAAGGACAAGTGGGACATGGCCGCAGCGCCCAAGCCCAGCAACTGGGGCGGCTCCTTCCTGACCGTCCCCGCGGCGGCGCCCCGGTACACCGGTCCGGTGGCCATGCTCACCGGCGGCTCGACGGTCAGCGCCGGTGAGACCTTCACCCAGGCGCTGATGGAACGGCCCGGCCGGACGGTCAGGATCGGGGAGCACACGCAGGGTGTCTTCTCGGACGTGATGCGGCGCGCGCTCCCCGGCGGCTGGGAGTTCATGCTGCCGAACGAGGAGTTCCTGACTCGTACGGAAGCGACCTTCGACGGTCCGGGCGTCCCGCCGCATTTGCGTGAACCGGTCTTCACGGACGAGGAGCTCGCGCGGGGAAGGGACTCGGCCTTCGACCGGGCGGTCGCCGTGCTCAGCCGCCGGTAGCACGAAGCGCGCGTTACGGCGCGAAGCCCGCACCGGCGCCCGTACCGCCGCCGGACGTCTCGGTGGGGGTGGGGGTGGGCGTCGGGGTCGGCGGCTTGGCCTCGCGCGCCGTGCGGTGATCGTGTCGACCTCGCGCTCCAGCTGCTCGACCGCGGCCCTGGTCTGGTCGGCGGCGGGTCCGTGGCCGAGCGACGCGGCGTTGAGACGCAGCACGGTGAGCGGCGTACGCAACCGGTGCGACAGGTCGGCGGCCAGCTCGCGCTCATTGGCGAGGAGCTGGACGACCTGGTCGGCCATGGAGTTGAAGGCGATCGCGGCGGAACGCAGTTCGGTCGGCCCCTCCTCGGGGACGCGCGCGCCGAGCTTGCACTCGCCCAGGTCGTGCGCGGCGCCCGCGAGGCGCTGGGCGGGCTGCACCATGCGGATGCCGAGCCGGTCGGCGACCGCGACCGAGCCGACGATCAGTGCGATGCCGACACCGGCGAGCACCAGCCAGGCGGTGTCCACACCGTTGGAGACCTCGCCCTCCGGTACGAACACCTCGACGATGGCGATCTGTCCGGTGCTGATCGCGGTCGGCGCGAGCAGCGCGGAGCCGCCGGTCACCTCGGTGATGGAGGCGCGGCCGAGCTGCTGCGTGGTCGTCAGGTCCTTCTGAGTGGCCCGGCGGGTGCCGATGTTCACCGGCTGGCTGCCCGGCTCGCCGGCGGCCGGTATGTGCACGGCCATCCGCCCGGCCGATCCGGCCTGGGTGGACATCACCGCCCGCTCCAGCGGAACGCGGTCGGCGGTGATGGAGAGCGTGGGGCCGATGGCAGCGGCCTGCCGCTCGGCGTTGGAGAAGGCCCGGTCCCTGGCCATCTCCTTGATGACAAGCCCGAGGGGTATCGCGAAGGCAGGGCTTGAGGACAAACCGCCGCCGGGGTCCCGGTCACCGCGCTAACGGAACGTCGCGGGCGGCGGTACGGGTGAGGGCTTCGCGCTCGCGTCGGTCACCGCGGCCGCGCCGCCCGTGAAGTCGGTGAGCGCCTTGCCGTGTTCGACGCGGCCGGGATGCGGGTCGCTCGCGACGCGGCGGGTCAGTTCGGCGACAGGCAGCGCGACGTCGGACGCGAGCAGCACCGCATTGCCGAACCGGCGGCCGCGCAGCACCGTCGGGTCGGCGGCGAGAGCGAGCTCGGGGAAAACGGCGGCGGCGGTGGCGACCTGAGCACGCAGATGGGCGAGCGGCGGCCCGTCGGCGAGGTTCGCCGCGTAGTGCCCGCCCGGCTTCAGGACCCTGCGCACCTCGGCGAGGAATTCCGTACTGGTCAGATGCGCGGGGGTGCGGGCTCCGCTGAAGACGTCGGCGATCACCAGGTCCGCCCAGCCCTCCGGGACCTTGCCGAGCCCGGCGCGGGCATCGGCCGACCGGACGCGTATCCGTGCGCCGGGGTCCAACGGGAGCTGTTTGCGGACCAGTTGGACCAGCGGGACGTCCAACTCGACGATCTGCTGGGTGGAGCGGGGGCGAGTCGCCGCGATGTAGCGGGCAAGAGTGAAGGCCCCGCCGCCGAGATGCACGACCTGGAGGGGGCGGCCGGGCGGGGCGGCGAGATCGGCGACATGGCCGAGACGGCGCTGGTACTCGAACGAGAGATGGACCGGGTCGTCGAGGTCGACATGGGACTGCGGGGCGCCGTCGAGGAGCAGCGTCCAGCCGCGCGGCCGCTCACGGTCGGGTATCAGCTCGGCGAGCCCGCCGTCGACCTGCTCGACGACGGGTTCGGGGCTGCCTGCCCCGCCCGTACGGCTGCGCCGCTTGCTCTTCGCCACCAGCCCATTATCGGCGCAGTACGGACGGGTGGCTCAGCGACCGGGGCTCAGCAACACTTGTCGGCGGCCTCGATGAGGCGGGCCGCCTCGCCGAGCGCCTCGCGCAGCACCACCGGATCGGTGACCGGGTCGGCGGCGTCCGGCGGGAGCAGCCAGTCAGCGCCTGTGCCAGTGCCGGTGACCGGGGGTTCGGCAGGGATACGCAGACCGCGTCCCGACGTCTGCGTACAGGCGCTGCCCGGCATGTCCCAGCCGTCCGCGGTGCCGGGCGGCACCAGGAAGCCGAGGGTGTCGCAGGTGCCGTCGTGGAGCACCGGGCCGACGGCCGGTCCTGCGCCGCGGCGCAGGATGTCGACGGCCTCGAGCCCCTGCCGGGCGGGGACGGTCACCAGATCGCACGGCTCGGCGTCGTCGCCGGGCGGTGCGCTGCTGTCCGGGGTTGGCCTGTGGTGAGCAGTCGTCGCAGTCGTGCGTGAGCCGCCGTTGGCGCTGGTCTCCATGCCGATCTCCAACAAGGGGATCCCCTCCTCGCTCGAGTGGAGACACGCATCGCGCCTCCGAATGGTTCAACGCCCGTGCGCGTCAAGGGCTACGGCGGCCCGCCGCCGCAAAGAGTGGCAGTTCATGGCAGATCGAGGGCGAGATATCCCTTTTGTAGCTAAACCCTGTGTGTGCGGCCCATCACAGCAGGTACGTTCTTGCTCCGCCGGAACACGGCTGCACCAAGAGAGGGCTCGGCCATGGCGTCATCGTCACAGGCATCACGGGCAGTTCCCAACCTCGCCTTCCGCCGGCTGCGGGGGCGGCACTCGCCGGGGGAGTTCGCGGCGAGTGTGCGCAAGGCGGCTCGAGAGATCGGCGAGCAGGTCTCGTGCGACGCCCGCTATATCGGGCGCGTCGAGGCCGGCGAGATCCGCTGCCCGAACTACGCGTACGAGCGGGTGTTCCTGCACATGTTCCCCGGTCTGGCGCTGGCGGACCTGGGGTTCGCGGCGCGGGAACAGGTGCGGGGCGGCGGACGGGGGCGGCCGCCCGAACCTTGCAGCCCCCTCGACCCTCTCGACCTTTTTGACAGCACCAGCAACATCGACAGCGACATCGACGAGGAGAGCGACGTGCTGCGTCGCGCATTCATGACGAGCGGCTCCGCCACCGTGGCGGCCGCGTCTCTCGGGCTCGGCCCCAATCCCGGCCTTGTGCCCGCACAGCGACGCGTCGGCGAGGCGGAGGTGAACGCCGTCGAGGACGCGGTACGGCGGATCCGGCTGCTCGACGACCGGCATGGCGCGGACGGGCTCTACCAACGGGCCGCGCAGCCGCTGCGGGCGGCGTACGCGCTGCTCGACGCGGGCACGGCCGCGCGCCCCTCGACGGCGGACCGGCTGCACGCCTGGGCGGGCGAACTCGCCATCTCGGTGGGCTGGCTGGCGCACGACTCGGGTCGGTTCGACGATGCGCGCTCGCACTACGCGGAGGCGCTGGCGACGGCTCGGGTGGCGGGCGATCCGGCGCTGGAGGCGCACGCGTTCTGCAACACGTCCTTCCTGGCGCGGGACGCGGGCCGCCACCGGGAGGCGGTCCGCTCGGCCCAGGCGGGTCAGCGGGCGGCGGGGCACCTGGCCTCGCAGCGGCTGCTGTGCCTGCTCTCGCTTCGGGAGGCGGGCGGCTGGGCGGGGCTCGGGGACCGTGCGGGCTGCGAGAAGTGCCTGGCGCGGGCGCACGCGTACTTCGACCGGGGCCGCGCGGACGCGGATCCGGAGTGGATGTCCTTCTTCGGCGAACCGGAACTGGAGGCCCTGCAGGCGCAGTGCTGGTCAGCCCTCGGCGACTGGCCCCGAGCCGTCCGCCACGCCCGCAGGGCGGCCACCCTCCAGGACGGCCGGTTCACTCGCAACCTGGCCCTGTACCGGGCGGAACTGGCAGCGGACCTGGCCCGCGCCGGAGTCCCGGACGAGGCGGCAGAGGCGGGCCACCAGGTGCTGGACCTGCTGACGGGGGTCCAGTCGTCACGCATCCAGTCGATACTGGCGGACACGGCGAGGGTGCTGCTGCCGAAGCGGAGGACGGGAAGTGTCGGTGCGTTCCTGGAGCGGCACGGGGAGTCGCTGCGCAGGGCGTGACGCGGGCACCACCCCCGGGGGCCCACGGCGCGGGTCGCGGACGCCACGGGGTGCGGGTCGCGGGCGCACGTGGCGCGCGGCGGGGGTCGCCTCCGGCGGGAGGCTCACCCCTCCAAATGGCCCGTGTCGTTCCAGCGCTCCACCGCCGGCGCCCCATACGCCCACCCCAGCACCGACAGACTCGTCGGATCCAGCTTGATCCGCGCCGCGAACGACGGGTCCAGGCCCAGCCACCGCGCCCCCAGCACCCGCAGGATGTGACCGTGCGCGAAGACCAGCACGTCGCGGTCGGCCGAGCGCGCCCACTCCACCACCTCGTCCGCCCGCGCGCCGAGCTCCGACAGGGTCTCGCCGTCCGGGACGCCGTCGCGCCAGATCAACCAGTCCGCGCGGTCCGCATGGATGTCGGCCGGGGCCAGGCCCTCGTACGCCCCGTAGTCCCACTCCATCAGCGCGTCCCACCCGGTCGCCCGCTCCGCGAACCCCGCCAGCGCGCATGTCTCCGCCGCACGCACCAGCGGGCTCGTACGGACCTCGACGCCCTCCAGGCCCGACCACGGTGCCCGGTGCAGCCGCTCGCCCAGCAGTTTCGCCCCGCGCCTGCCCTCTTCGAGCAGGGGGATGTCCGTCCTGCCGGTGTGCTTGCCGAGCAGCGACCATTCCGTCTGGCCGTGCCGGGCGAGCAGGATGCGCGGTGCCATGCGGGGTCTCCCTGAGATTCACATCGGGTGGCCTTCCATCATCGCGCACATGAACGCGGGGCAACCTCCAAGCCGATCTCGGCGTCCCTGTACAGGCTGGGACCTTCCGACGGAGCGCTGCCCTGTACACCGTACGGTTGAACGGTGGCCGATGGCTGCCTGAACACAAACTGGAGAAACGTTCGGATGCCGTACACCGCGCCCCGCCATCGGCCCCGCTGGTGGACCGAACTGACGCTGATCGCAGTGGTCTACGCCGCCTACTCGGCGGGCCGGCTGCTCGCCCGCGGCAATGTGTCGACCGCGGTCGACAACGGCATGGCGATACTCCGGGCCGAGAAGGCCCTCCTCCTCAACGCCGAGCACCCGCTCAACCGCCTCTTCAGTCAGACCCCCGCCCTCGGCATCCCCGCCGACTTCGCGTACGCCTCGCTGCACTATCTCCTCACTCCGGCCATCCTCGTCTGGCTCTTCCGCCGCTCCGCCCGCTACCACGCAGCCCGCACCTGGCTGATGCTCTCCACGCTGCTCGGCCTCGTCGGCTTCACGCTGCTGCCGACCTGCCCGCCGCGGCTGCTCGCCCCCGGTGAGGGGTTCGTCGACACGATGGCGCAGTACAGCTCGTACGGCTGGTGGGGCGACGACGCCAGCGCGCCGCGCGGCCTGGGCGAGATGACCAATCAGTACGCGGCGATGCCGAGTCTGCACGTCGGCTGGGCGCTGTGGTGCGGCGTGATGCTCTGGCGGCACGGGCGCACACCGCTGATGAAGGTCCTCGGCGTCGCCTACCCGCTGCTCACCACGCTCGTGGTGCTGGGCACGGCGAACCACTACTTCCTGGACGCGGTCGCAGGCGCCGCGGTGATGGGCGTCGGCGCACTGCTGACGCGGCCCGCGATGCGCCTCGCCGACCGGGTACGCACACTGGTCCTGTCCGCTCCTTCCGGCTCGAAGTCCCCGATTGTCAGTGCCGGATGCGAGACTTCCGCGGGTGAGCGAATCCCTGGACAGCGGACCTCCTCCGCAGGCGCCGACGACAGCACTCCGGCAGCGGCTCGCTGAGCTGCGCGGCCCCGCCGCCCAGCCACATCCGCTCGACGCCCGCGCGCTGGCCGCCCTCGCCGCGAACCCCGGCTGCAAGCGGCGCGCGCTGCTCGACGGCGCCGGGGTGGACAAGGCTGCGCTCGCCTCCGCACTGGGGTCCCCTGCGGCGTTCGGGCAGTCGCAGTTCGCGTTCATGCGCGGCAATGCCTTCGAGGCCAGGGTCAAGGCCGACGGCGGTACGGAACTGATGCGGCTGCTGGGCGTGGACGCCCCGGCCGAGGTCCTGGTGCCCGATCTGTCCGCGGCCGGTCCCGAGGGCCGGGCCGCGCGTACCGCGCTGGCGCTGCGCGAGGCGACCGCGGCCGGTGCCCGGGACGGGGCATGGACGCTGCTCGACCACCCCCTGCTGGCGCTGGAGGTCGCGGGCTCCCCCGCCTATCTGGAGCCGGACGCGGTGGTCGTCCACCCCGGCGGGCGCTGGACGGTCGTCGAGATCAAGTCCTTCCCGATGATCGACGCGTCGGCGGACGCGACGAAGGTGGGCGCGGCCGCGCGCCAGGCCGCGGTGTATGTGCTGGCGCTGGAGCGGGTCGCCGCGCTGACGGAGGGCGCGGAGGTGGCGCACTCGGTGCTGCTGGTCTGCCCCAAGGACTTCTCCAATCTGCCGACCGGGTCCGTCGTCGACGTACGCAAGCAGTTGTCGGTCACCCGCCGCCAGCTGGCCCGGCTGACCCGGATCGAGGACATCTCCGCGGCGCTGCCCGAGGGCACGACCTTCGACCTGGAGCGGCCGGCTGAGGAGCTGACGGCGGCGGTCGAGTCGGTGTCCGCGGCTTACGCCCCCGAGTGCCTGGCCGCGTGCGAGCTGGCCTTCCACTGCCGTGACCGGGCCCGCGAGTCGGGCGCGGTCGAGGCGCTGGGCCGTGGGGTGCGCGGCGAGCTGGGCGGGTTGACGACGATCGGCGACGTCCTGGCGGCGGCGCGGGGGGCCGCGGGCGATCCGGACGATCCGGCGGTGGCCGCCCTGCGCAGGGCCGCGGCGCTGCGGGCCGAGGCCCTGGAGGCGGCCGGATGTCGCTGATCTCCACCCTCGCCCGGCTGGAGGCCGTGGAGTCGGGGCGGGCCACCCCGCTCGCAACCGTGCGCCACCGGCATCTGTCCGAGCGGCCGCTGGTCTTCGTGCCGCTCACCACGGCTGGTGAGGCGGGGGCGCCACTGGGCGCGCTGGTCGGCACCGATCCGGAGGAGCCGCGGCTGCTGGTCGTGGCGCAGCCCCGCGACCGCGATCTGCGCTTCGCGTTCCTCGCGGAGCTGGCCGACGCGGTGCTGCCGCATCTGGATGCGTACGCCGACGACATCGAGCCCGCCGAGCGCAACGAAACGGACCCGGAGACGGGCAAGCGCGTCAAGGTCGAGGTCGAACTGTGCGCGGACGCCCCGCAGTTGATTGTGCCGGGGCGGGCCGGCATCGACTTCGTACGGCTGCTCGGCCGGTCGATGCGGTTCCGGCGTACGGCGGAGGAGGACCCCGACGCGCCCTACCCCGCGCCGCCGCGCGTGCCGCTCCTCGGCCGCTGGCTCACGCACTACGGCGAACGGGCCCGGGTGCCCGGCTCCTCACTGCTCGTCGCCGCGACCGATCTGCTGAACCGGCACTGGGCGAGTGGCCAGTCCAGCCTGGAGGACCAGCATCTGGGCGCGCTGCTCGCCTGGATCGATCCACCCGACGGGAGATCCGGCGCGGAGGCTGCGCTGCGGGCCGAACTCGCGCGGGACCGGGACGGGCAGCTGCTCTGCCCGCCGGCCGGGCCGGCCACCGACCCGGCCTTCGACAACAGGCTGCTGGCCCCGGCCGTGGAGCGCTACGACCGTGCGCGACAGGCGCTGGGCGCGGCGCAGGACGGCGCGGCGGCGGATGCGCGACTGGGTGAACTGACCGTCGCCGAGCAGGAGATCCGTCGGCTCGTGCTGACCCAGCTGCGGCCCACGTGGCACGCGGTGTGGCGCAGCCTGGAGCTGTTGCGTGAGCTGCCGGAAGGGTCCAGGGCGGCGGACCGCTGGACGCGGGACCGCTGGTCGTTCACCGCGCACCGCGATCGCGTACGGGCGGGCGAGCCGCCGCAGCCGCGCCGCGACGACGCGGTGACGGCCGCGCAGAAACTCGCCTCCCGCGAAACGGCCCAGGCGCAGCTGGAGGCCCAGGAGGCACTGGACGACCCACTGGTGCTCGCGGGGCGCAGGCTGGCGGGCGAGGCGTTCCTGGGCGAGGTGACGGAGGTCGTGATGGCCTGGTCCGACTCGAAGCGGCCGAGCCCGCGTCCGCTGCTCACGGTCCGCACGGACGACCGCCCGCAGCTCGCCGAGCGGGCGAAGGTGTACCGCTCGCTGGAGGACAAGCCGCAGACGGCGGAGTTGGTACGGTACGAGGCGGAGGGAACGCTGGTGCTGCGGCTGACGGACCGCATGGGCCGCGCCAAGGACCCGGCGGTGGGCTCGGTCCCGGGGAAGGGCGAGCGGATCGCCTGGACCCTGTTCGAACACGACCAGCGGGGTGGCCCGAAGCTCCCGCCCCCGGAGGAAACGCCGTGGACCCACGGTGGGCCCCCGGGCACGTCGGCTCAGAGCCCGGACCCCGTGACCCCGGAGGACGTGCTGTGACCCGGCCCGACCAGGGCGCGGTGGAGTTTTCCCACCCGCCCGCGCATGACGCGGAGGGCCTGCTGCGGCGCGCGGACGTG
The DNA here is from genome assembly GCF_053599675.1 of Streptomyces sp. NPDC000880. Lineage (NCBI taxonomy): Bacteria > Bacillati > Actinomycetota > Actinomycetes > Kitasatosporales > Streptomycetaceae > Streptomyces > Streptomyces sp. NPDC000880. The sequence goes on from NZ_JBSFMS010000006.1 coordinate 108,827, forward strand.
GCGATGTACCAGGCGAAGCGGGACCGCACGGGCGTGGAGGTGTACGAGTCCAAGC
>NZ_JBSFMS010000007.1:0-107400 GCF_053599675.1 Streptomyces sp. NPDC000880
GGAGGCCGGGCCCGCGATCTTCGGCGACACGGTGTACCTGTGGAAGCCGTTCCGCAGCGTGGAACGGGGCGGCTGCCGTCAGGCCGGTCGCGGGCCGGTCAGGCCCAGGTGATCAGCCGCTTGGGCTGTTCCAGGATCGCCGCGACATCCGCGAGAACCTTGGAGCCGAGCTCGCCGTCGACCAGGCGGTGGTCGAAGGAGAGCGCGAGCGTGGTGACCTGGCGCGGCTTGACCTTGCCCTTGTGGACCCACGGCTGGAGCTTGATCGCGCCGACCGCGAGGATCGCGGACTCGCCGGGGTTGAGGATCGGCGTACCGGTGTCGACGCCGAAGACGCCGACGTTGGTGATGGTCACCGTGCCGCCCTGCATCGCCGCCGGGGTCGTCGTGCCCTCGCGGGCGGTGGAGACCAACTCGCCCAGCGCCGCTGCCAGTTCGGGCAGCGTCTTGGCGTGCGCGTCCTTGATGTTCGGGACGATCAGGCCGCGCGGGGTGGCGGCCGCGATGCCCAGGTTGACGTACTCCTTGAGCACGATCTCCTGATTGGCCTCGTCCCAGGCGGCGTTGACCTGCGGGTTGCGCTTGATCGCGACCAGCAGCGCCTTGGCGATCAGCAGCAGCGGATTGACCCGCAGCCCCGCCATGTCCTTGTCGGCCTTGAGCTCGTCGACCAGCTTCATCGTCCGCGTCACGTCGAGCGTGATGAACTCCGTGACGTGCGGCGCGGTGAAAGCGCTGCCGACCATCGCCGCCGCGGTGGCCTTCCGTACGCCCTTGATGGGGATACGGGTCTCGCGCGCGCCCGCCGTGACGGGGGCCGGGGCCTCGGCCACGGGCTGCGGCGGGACGGGGGCGGCCGCAGGCGCGGGCGCGGGCGCCGTCGCCGGAGCGGCCGCCGCGTGGACGTCCTCCCGGGTGATGACGCCGTCGGAACCGGTCGGGGTGACCGTCGCCAGGTCGATGCCCAGGTCCTTGGCGAGCTTGCGGACCGGCGGCTTGGCGAGCGGGCGCGCCGCGGTCGCGGTCGCCGTGCCGCTGTGGCCGTGGCCGTTCATCTCGGCCTGGACCGCGGCTGCCGCGGCGGCCTGCTCCGGCACCGCCGCCGTCCCCTTGCGGGCGCGGCGCTTGGTGGAGGTCTCGGCGACGCCGTAGCCGACGAGGACGGGCTGGCGGCTCTTCGGCTCGGCCTCCTCGACGGCGGGAGCGACGGGTGCGGCCGACGTCTGGACAACGGGCGCGGCAGGCGCGTCACCGCTCCCCGGCGCCACATCGATCGTGATGATCGACGTGCCGACGTCGACGGTCGTGCCCTCCTCGAAGCGCAGCTCGTGCACCACGCCGTCGTACGGGATCGGCAGCTCGACGGCCGCCTTCGCCGTCTCGACCTCGCACACGACCTGGCCGTCCGTGACCGCGTCACCGGGCTGGACGTACCACTTGAGGATCTCGGCCTCGGTCAGCCCCTCGCCCACATCGGGCATCTTGAACTCACGGAAGCGAGTGGAAGTGTCAGTCATGGTCACGGCACTCCTCAGTACGCGAGCGAGCGGTCGACGGCGTCCAGCACCCGGTCAAGACCCGGGAGGTACTCCTCCTCGAGCCTGGCCGGCGGGTACGGCGCGTGGAAGCCGCCGACCCTCAGCACCGGGGCCTCCAGTTGGTAGAAGCACCGCTCGGTGATCCGGGCGGCGATCTCCGCGCCGGAACCGTAGAAGACCGGGGCCTCGTGCACCACGACCAGCCGGCCTGTCTTCTCCACCGACGTCTGGATGGTGTCGAAGTCGATCGGGGACATCGAGCGCAGGTCGATGACCTCCACCGACTTGCCCTCTTCGGCGGCCGCTGCCGCCGCCTCGACGCAGACTTTCACCATCGGACCGTACGCCACGAGCGTGATGTCCGCACCGGCCTGCGCGACGCGAGCCTTGTGCAGCGGGCCGGGGATGGCCTCGGTGTCGACCTCGCCCTTGTCCCAGTACCGCCGCTTCGGCTCGAAGAAGATGACCGGGTCGTCGCTCTGGATCGCCTGCTGGAGCATCCAGTACGCGTCGGAGGAGTTGGACGGCGAGACCACCTTGAGGCCCGCGACATGCGCGAAGAGCGACTCGGGGGACTCGCTGTGGTGCTCGACCGCGCCGATGCCGCCGCCGTACGGAATGCGGATGACAACCGGCATCTTGATCTTGCCGAGCGCGCGGGCGTGCATCTTCGCGAGCTGCGTGACGATCTGGTCGTACGCGGGGAAGACGAAGCCGTCGAACTGGATCTCCACAACGGGCCGGTAGCCGCGCAGCGCGAGACCGATCGCCGTGCCGACGATGCCGGACTCGGCGAGCGGGGTGTCGATGACCCGGTCCTCGCCGAAGTCCTTCTGCAGTCCGTCGGTGACCCGGAAGACGCCGCCGAGCTTGCCGACGTCCTCGCCCATGATCAGGACCTTGGGGTCGGTCTCGAGCGCCTTGCGCAGCGACTCGTTGAGTGCCTTCGCGATGGGGAGCTTCTGTACAGCCATGGTTAGTTGCCCTCCTCGGCGAAGGACGCCTGGTACGCGATGAACTGGGCGCGCTCCTCGTCGACGAGCGCGTGCCCGTCGGCGTAGACATTCTCGAAGATCGCCAGGTGGTCGGGGTCGGGCATGGCCCGTACGGCCTCACGCACCCGCTTGCCGAGCGTCTCGCTGTCCTCGTCCAGGGACGTGAAGAACGCCTCGTCGGCGAGGCCGGCCTTCTCCAGGTACGTACGGAGCCGCAGGATCGGGTCCTTGGCCTCCCAGGCCTGGCGCTCCTCGTCGGCCCGGTACTTGGTCGGGTCGTCCGAGGTGGTGTGCGCGCCCATCCGGTAGGTGAACGCCTCGATCAGCGTCGGGCCCTCGCCGCGACGGGCCCGCTCCAGCGCCGAGCGGGTCACGGCCAGGCAGGCGAGCACGTCGTTGCCGTCGACACGGACCCCGGGGAAGCCGAAGCCCTGGGCGCGCTGGTAGAGCGGCACGCGGGTCTGCTTCTCGGTCGGCTCGGAGATCGCCCACTGGTTGTTCTGGCAGAAGAAGACGACCGGGGCGTTGTAGACCGCGGAGAAGGTGAACGACTCGGCGACGTCGCCCTGACTGGACGCGCCGTCGCCGAAGTACGCGATCACGGCGGAGTCGGCACCGTCTTTGGCCACGCCCATCGCGTAGCCGGTGGCGTGCAGCGTCTGCGAGCCGATGACGATCGTGTACAGGTGGAAGTTGTTGCTGTTCGGGTCCCAGCCGCCGTGGTTCACACCGCGGAACATGCCGAGCAGATTGGTCGGGTCGACCCCGCGGCACCAGGCAACGCCGTGCTCGCGGTAGGTCGGGAAGACATAGTCGTCGTCGCGCAGCGCACGGCCCGAGCCGATCTGTGCGGCCTCCTGGCCCAGCAGCGACGCCCACAGGCCGAGTTCGCCCTGCCGCTGGAGAGCGGTGGCCTCGGCGTCGAAGCGGCGGGTCAGGACCATGTCCCGGTAAAGCCCGCGCAGCTCGTCGGGGGTCAGGTCGATCTCGTACTCCGGGTGCTCGACGCGCTCACCCTCGGGCGTCAGCAGCTGTACGAGCTGGGGCTCGGAACTCTGTGGCTTCTTCGCGGCGCTGACGCGCTTGCTGCTGCGTCGCGGTTTGCGCGCGGCAGTGCTCTCCACGGTCACGTGCGTGCTCCTCCGTCGGTCCGGCCCCGGGTTCGCCGGTTGGCCAGTGCGGCTCGCCTGTTTCCCGTACCCGTGCACGGGGTGGGTGCCGCTCGGCGGGAATCAGGCGTGACAGGTGCCCCGGCGAGCGCCCTGCCAATGGCACGTTACCCAGTGGGAAGCATTACTGCGAAACCTCATTTGACCTGCGATTTTGCTTGGATTTCCAAGTAAATCGAGAAATTCGGGAACAACCACTGGTCACAGCCTTGCAGGCCGCCGGAACACGGGCACGTTATCCCGGGCACCCCGGACACGGGAAGAGTAGATGCGTGAGGCCGCCTTCTTGCGCGAAGAGGTAAAAATCATTCTATTCCTGGCTTTGGGGACCACGATGTCGTCCGGCGTGGCGTCCACGACCTTTGCTCTTCGGTCCCGCACCCCACCGTATGGACGGCCAGGACCTCAATCCGGAGCATATGCACGTTTCGCCCTAGTTTGTCACCATGCACACGCTGGCACTATCTGCAAGGGCTGCCGCTCGGCCACGCTGCGTGATCTACCATCTGGCGGGTGCCGCGCTCATCTGCAACTGCCCCACCCGTCGATGCGCTGCTGCGCCGCTACGCCGACCCGGGCGAACCCGTCTCCTGCGAGCCCGTCACCCAGGGGCTCCTCAACCGCGGCTACCGGCTCGCCACCACCCGTGGCGCGTACTTCCTCAAGCACCACCTCGACGGCGACCGCGAGGCCATCGCCCGCCAGCACCGGGCCACCCAGCGGCTCCAGACGCTCGGTGTGCCGGTCGCGCCGCCCGTCGAGGACGCGTACGGCGACACGGTCGCGGTCATCGGCGGACGGTGTTACGCCCTGCACCCCTGGATCGACGGACGGCACCGCGACGGGGCGCAGCTGACCACCCTCCAGTCGCGGCGGCTCGGCTCACTCCTTGGCCTCGTACACACCTGTCTGGAGCGGGTCATGGCGGTGGACGCCGCAGCGTGCCGGGAGTACGAGAGCGCCGACCCCGAGGAGACCTTCGCGCTCATCGACGAACTGCTGAGGCTGGCGCGCAGTGCGCGGCCCCGGGACGCCTTCGACGGCCTCGCCGAGCACCGGCTGCTCGAACGGCGCGCCCTGCTGGAGCGCCATGCCGACCGCAGACCGCCGCCGGCCTCCGCGGGCTGCTGGGTGCACGGCGACTTCCACCCGCTGAATCTGCTCTACCGGGGCGCGGAGCCGGCCGCGATCGTCGACTGGGACCGGCTGGGGGTGCTCCCGCGCGCGGAGGAGGCGGTACGGGCAGCGGCGATCTTCTTCGTCCAGCCGGCCGGGGAGCTGGAGCTGACGAAGGTACGGGCATACGCACAGGCCTACCGGCGGGCGGCCCGCGCGGACGCGGCGGAGCTGGCGGCGGCGGTGCACCGGGTGTGGTGGGAGCGGCTCAACGACTTCTGGATCCTGCGCTGGCGCTACCAGCTGCACGACCGAAGGGCCGACCCGCAGTTTCCTGCGGCGTCGGCCCTGGCGGTGTGGTGGACGAGGGAGTACGAGGCGGTGTGCGAGGCCTTCGCGGGGTGAGACCGTCGGCCCCGTCAGCCGGTGCTGGCTCCCGGGTCGCCCGGGTTGCCCGTCGACTGCGAAGGGGGGTCGGTCGGCGCCGTGGGATCGGCGGTGGTCGGTTGGTCCGTCGGGCCGTCGGTCGGCTGCGTCGGGTCGGCCGTGGTCGGGGCGTCCGTCGGCGTCTGCGGATCACTCGGCGTGAACGAGGGAGTGTCGGACGGCGTCCAGGACGGCTGCTGATTGTCGCGCGTGGGGGGCGGCTCCTCGCTCTGCTGCGTCTGTTCCTCGGTCGGCGTCGGCGAGGCGTCCGGCGTCGACGGGGTCTGGGAGACCGTGGTGTTGTCGTTCGGGCGGTTGTCGGTTTTGCCCGCCCTGTCCAGCGCGAAGGCGATGCCCGCCGCTATGGCGATCACCGCGAACACGGCGAACAGCCACATCTTTCCGCGGCCGCCGCCCTTGCCGCCCCGGCCGTCCCGGTGACCGCCGTCGTATCCCCCGTCGTTCGGGTTCATCGGCGGCAGGATCGGGCTCTGCGAGGTCTCGCCGTGCACGGGGTGGTGCATCGCGGTCGGTCCGGTCGTCCCCATCGCCGGGGTGAATCCGCCGTCGTGCGTCTCGACCGGACCGGTGCCCCAGGTGCCGTTGTGGCTGCCCTGCTGCTGCAGCATCTGCAGCCCGTACTGGACCAGACCGCGCATCTCCTCCGCGCTCTGGAACCGGTCGTCCGGGTCCTTCGCGAGCGAGCGCATCACCAGCCCGTCGAGCTCCGGCGGCACCGCGTCGGAGACCTCCGACGGCGGCACCGGGATGTCCTGGACATGCTGGTAGACCACCGAGAGCGGGGTCTCACCGGTGAACGGGGGCCGCAGGGCGAGGAGTTCGTAGAGCAGACAGCCCGTGGCGTACAGATCGGAGCGGTGGTCGACGGCCTTGCCCAGCGCCTGCTCGGGGGAGAGGTACTGCGGCGTGCCCATGACCATGCCGGTCTGGGTCATCGTCGACTGCGCGCCGTGCAGGGCGCGCGCGATGCCGAAGTCCATCACCTTCACCGCACCGGAGTTGGTGATGATGACGTTCGCCGGCTTGATGTCGCGGTGCACGATGCCGTGCTGGTGCGAGTAGGCGAGCGCCTCCAGCACACCGGAGACGATGATCAGCGCCTGCTCGGGCGGCGGGGCCTCCGCATTGACCAGCAGATCGCGGATGGTGCGCCCCTCGACCAGCTCCATCACGATGTACGGGACGGTCTGGCCGCCCACCACGTCCTCGCCGGAGTCGTAGACCGCGACCACGGCGTGGTGGTTGAGGCCGGCGACCGACTGCGCCTCGCGCGTGAAGCGGGCCTTGGAGACCGGGTCCTCGGCGAGATCGGAACGGAGCAGCTTGACGGCGACCGTGCGGCCGAGCCGTACGTCCTCCGCCGCGAACACCTCGGCCATGCCGCCGCGTCCGAGACGGTGCGTCAGGCGGTAGCGGCCGTCGCCGACCAGTCCGCCGATGCCCCAGGAGTCCGCCGCATCCGGCACTCCGCCGCCGCCTGCTTCGGGTTCGGGTGCCATCAGTCCTCGCCGTCGTAATCTGTCCGCGTGCGCACTGTGCGTGCGGGTGTTCGCTGTTGTCCTCAGAGTGCTCTGCCACGTCACGCTACAGCCTTCGCGCGAGTGGCCCCTTTCGATGTGGACCGGCCATCAAACCTGCTGCCCGTGCGGCCATGCAAATTCCATGCTTTTCCTGTAACGCTTCCGAGACTCTTCCTGTGCGTACGGTCACGGAACGGGCACCTGGCTTGACGTGCCGGACCCCTCGGGCAGACTTGCCCCGTAATACGGATCACGTAATACGGATCCGGACACAGAACACTGCGCAACACAGAACGCTGCGCAACACAGAGCACCGCGCAACACAGCGCACGGATCAAAGAGCAACGGGATCATCGCGGGCCATCGGGCCTTCGCGCCGAGGGGGATGCACAGTCATGAGCCAGGACGGCGCACAGGGCCGCTATGCGGGTGGTTCCGTGGCGGGCGGCCGGTATCAACTTCGCGACCTGCTCGGCCAGGGCGGCATGGCCTCCGTGTATCTGGCGTACGACTCGGCGCTCGACCGCCAGGTCGCCATCAAGACACTCCATACGGAACTGGGGCGGGAGCAGTCCTTCCGCGAGCGGTTCCGACGCGAGGCGCAGGCGGTCGCCAAGCTGTCGCACACCAATATCGTCTCGGTCTTCGACACCGGCGAGGACGAGCTCGACGGCTCTCTGATGCCGTACATCGTCATGGAGTACGTGGAGGGCCAGCCGCTCGGATCCGTACTGCAGGCGGACATTCAGCAGTACGGCGCGATGCCGGCCGACAAGGCGCTGAAGGTTACGGCCGATGTGCTGGCCGCGCTGGAGACCAGCCATGAAATGGGCCTGGTCCACCGGGACATCAAGCCCGGCAACGTGATGATGACCAAGCGGGGCATCGTCAAGGTGATGGACTTCGGCATCGCGCGCGCCATGCAGTCGGGCGTCACCTCGATGACGCAGACCGGCATGGTGGTCGGCACTCCGCAGTATCTGTCACCCGAGCAGGCGCTGGGGCGCGGCGTCGATGCGCGCTCCGACCTTTACTCCGTCGGCATCATGCTGTTCCAGCTGCTGACCGGGCGGATCCCGTTCGACGCGGACTCGCCCCTGGCGATCGCGTACGCGCATGTGCAGGAGGAGCCGGTCGCGCCGTCCACGATCAACCGCTCCGTCACCCCGGCGATGGACGCGCTGGTCGCGCGGGCGCTGAAGAAGAACCCGAACGAGCGTTTCCCGAGCGCGGCCGCGATGCGCTACGAGTGCGCGCGGGTGGCGAGCGCCGGGCAGACGGGCGCGCCGGTGATCATCGGCGGTGCTCCGGCGACGAGCGGCGCGGGGGTGGGTTCCGCGGTGTTCCCGCCGCTGGATCAGTCGACTCCGGCGCCGCAGAGCGTGCAGACGCCGTACCAGCCGGGTCCGTACGGCCCGCCGACTCCGTCGCCCATGCAGGCCCACGCTCCGGCGCCGCAGTACGGGTACCCGCACACGGCCCCTCCCGTCTACCAGACTCCTGGGCCGGTGGCGTCGACGCCGCCGCCGTACAACATCACGCCCCAGACGGGGCTTTCGGGCGGCGGCGGTGGCGGCGGCAAGCGGAACATGCCGGTCATCGTGGGCGCGATAGTGGTGGCGCTGCTGGCGATCGGCGGCCTGATCACGGCGATCGCGCTGAACAAGGACCCCGGGACGGGGGACAACGCGGGCGGCGACCCGACCTCGAGCCAGTCGGCGGAGTCGGGGGGGCTGGCTCCGGACCGCACCCGGACGATCGACAAGACGGAGTGCTCGGACGCCACGGAGGACGGCACGGACCCGGCGAAGGTCCAGGCCCCCAACCTCCTCTACAAGGACCTGCTGTCGGTGAAGGAGTGTCTGGGGGCCGTAAGGTGGACATGGAAGGTGACCGAGGTGGACAACCCTCAGTACCCCAAGGACGCAGTGGTCCAGCAGTACCCCAGCCAGGGGCAGGCCGTAGTGCCGGGCAACCAGGAGTTCGAGCTGCAGGTCTCAACGGGCAAGTCGTCGTAGCCCGGTCCGCACGGCTTCGTCGGTGACGGCCCGGCACGCACTGCGCGTGCCGGGCCGTCACCCATTCCCCTCCCCATTCCCTCCCCCGGGATGCCGGAAGTGTCACGGCATGTGACGCTGAGTCCGATATCGGCGCCATCTCGGCGACTCGGCACGGGAGGGGGTCACGCCGTGACTCCAATGCTCCGCACACGGTGCGCGATCGCGGTCGCCTCGCTCCTGCTACTGGCCACGCCCCTTGCGTACGCCGAGGAGTCCGAGGCCCCCGAGCGCACCCCGAGCGCCACGCCTATCGCCAAGCCGACTGTTTCCGCCTCCGCTTCGCTCGCGGGGCGGCAGGCTGGGGAGGGGCGGCAGCGGCCCGGACGGACTCCCCAGTCGCCCAGCCCGGACGAGTCCGAGAGCCCGGACGGTGAGGACCGCCCCGACCGTAAGCCCTTCGCGTCCGATTCCGCGTCCGATTCCGCGTCGGCCACTTCGTCCCGTACGCGACCCTCCGCGCCGAAGCACTCTCCTGGAGAGGACGAGGCACTCGAGACGGAGGAGCGGGAGGAGGAAATGGAGGAGGGGCAGGAGGAGGAGGAGGGGCAGGAGGAGCAGGAGCAGGAGGGACAGGAGGAGGCCGAGGAGTTCCCGGCGCCCACGCCCAGCCCGACGCCACCCGCCGCCGCACGTGACCAGGCACCCCAGGCCGTACCCGAGCCTGTCGTGCACCAGATCTCCCCGCTGTCACTGGGGGTCGGGATGGCGCTCATGGGACTCGGAATCGGCTTCCTCGGGGTGCGGCTCCGGCGTCGTTGATCTTCTCGTCCTCCTCAGGATGGACGCGCAGCCTCCGCCTCTCGATGGTTGGCGGCGGTCGGCATACCCGGTATACATACCGAGTATGTCCATCCGCCACGGGCTCCTTGCCCTCCTCGAGCACGGCCCTCGCTACGGCTCCCAGCTCCGTACGGAGTTCGAGTCGCGCACCGGAGCCACCTGGCCGCTCAACGTCGGTCAGGTCTACACGACCCTCAACCGCATGGAGCGCGACGGAATGGTCGTCCAGGGCGGCGAGGACGACGCGGGACATGCGCTCTACGCCATCACCGATGCCGGACGCACCGAGCTGAAGAGCTGGTTCGCGACGCCCGTGGACCGCAGCAGCCCGCCCCGTGACGAGCTGGCGATCAAGCTCGCGATGGCGGTGGGTGCGCCCGGTGTGGACATCCGTGCCGTCATCCAGTCCCAGCGCCACCACACTGTGAAGGCGATGCAGGACTACACCCGGCTCAAAGCGCAGGCGCTGGCCGCGATCGAGAGCGGGGGCTCGCAGGAACGCGACGACGTGGCCTGGCTGCTCGTGCTGGAACAGCTGATCTTCCAGACCGAGGCCGAGGCACGCTGGCTCGACCATTGCGAGGTGCGGCTCATCCGGCTCTCCGCGGCGGCCGGCCGGGGAGCCGACCGCGGAGCGGAGCACACGACGGCCGCGTCCCTGCTCGGTACCCCGGCGGGGCGGGCGTCTTCTGCGCCTCCGACGGGGCCGCCATCGGCAGGCGAGGCGGGCCCGGCATCTCCGGCGGCGCCGTCAGGCCCGGCGCGCGCACGGCCCGCGCCGCCCACGTAGTCCGCAAAACGCCGCCGACGTAGTCCGCCGAAACGTCCAGCTCACCCAGCTCACCAACAGACCCAGCTCACCCAACCTCCGTACATCCGCTCGCGGCATCGCCCGCTCGTAGACCGACCGTCCAAGGGGGGACCCATCCATGTCCGACCACCAGTCACAGAAGTCACAGCAGCCAGTGCTGCAACTCCAGCAACTCACCCGAGTTCACGGCAGCGGCGCCACCGAGGTGCATGCCCTGCGCGGCATCAACCTCGATGTCTTCCCCGGCGAACTCGTCGCCGTCATGGGCCCGTCCGGCTCCGGCAAGTCCACGCTGCTCACCATCGCGGGCGGACTTGACACCCCCACCTCGGGGCGTGTGATCGTCGAGAACACCGACATCACCACCGCCGACCGCAAGACGCTCGCTGCCCTGCGCCGCCGCAGCATCGGCTATGTCTTCCAGGACTACAACCTCATCCCGGCGCTCACCGCCGCCGAGAACGTCTCCCTGCCGCGCGAGCTGGACGGCATCTCCGCACGCAAGGCCCGTACCGAGGCCGTCGCCGCGCTGGAGGAGATGGAGCTCGGTCATCTCGCCGACCGCTTCCCCGACGAGATGTCGGGCGGCCAGCAGCAGCGCGTGGCCATCGCCCGCGCCCTGGTCGGCGAGCGCCGGCTCGTCCTCGCCGACGAGCCGACCGGCGCCCTGGACTCCGAGACCGGCGAGTCCGTCCTCGCCCTGCTGCGCTCCCGCTGCGACAGCGGCGCGGCCGGCATTCTCGTCACCCACGAGCCGCGCTTCGCGGCCTGGGCGGACCGTGTGGTCTTCCTGCGCGACGGCGCCGTCGTCGACCAGACCTTCCGCAGCCAGGCCGACTCGCTGCTCTCAGGCCAGGCGGCCGAACTGTGAACAGTTGGTACCACTCCTGGCGGGCCGCGATCCGGATCGCCCGCCGCGACGCCTGGCGATCCAAGGGACGCAGCTTCCTCGTCCTCGCCATGATCGCCCTGCCCATCCTCGGCGTGAGCGCCACGGATCTGACCCTGCGCAGCGCCGAGCTGTCGACCGAGCAGAGCCTCGAGCGCTCGCTGGGCGCCGCCGACGCACAGATGTCAGACTTCGGCATGGGCGGCGTGCCCATCATGCAGGCCCCCGACGGCAACGGCGCAAAGCCGGTGGAAGACTTCGAGAACAAGCCGTTTCCCGAGGGCAGGACCGACGTCGCCAAGGCACTGCCCACCGGCGCCAAGTCCCTGACGGACTCGCTGGGTTGGGGCAAGCTGCGCACCACGCACGGTCTGTTGAACGCCGAGATCCGTGAGCTGGAGGCCTCGCACCCGATGGCCAAGGGCATCGTGGTCGTCGACCGGGGCCGGCTCCCACAGAAGGCCGACGAGGTCGCCGCGACCACGCATTTCCTTCAGACCAGCGGTCTGAAGGTGGGTTCCACGCTCACGGCCCGCGGACTCGACCGCGAGTACAAGATCGTCGGTGCGTACGAACTCCCCGACGCACTGGACATCGACCAGGTCAACGCGCTGCCGGGCGCGCTCCTCGCCCCGCTCGACAAGGCCCTGGAAACGGCCGGGCTGCCCGTGACCGGGGCAAGCACCACGCATCTGGTGAGCATTCCCGGTGGTTTCACGTGGAACATGGTCAAGGAGGCCAACGCCAAGGGCGTAATGGTCAAGTCGCGCGCCGTGGCCCTCGACCCGCCCGCCGACTCCGACGTTCCGCTCTACCACCAAGGGGGCTGGGGCAACTACGAGGAGAGCACGGCCGCCAAGGCCGCGGCGCTCGCCGCGATCGGCACCGTCGTCGGCCTCGCGATGCTGGAAATCTGCCTGCTGGCAGGGCCCGCCTTCGCGGTCGGCGCCCGGCGCTCCCGCCGCCAGCTCGGCCTGGTGGGCGCGAACGGCGGCGACCGCCGCCACATCCGCGCCATCGTCCTCGCCGGCGGCCTGGTGATCGGCATCGCCGCGGCGGTGGTCGGCACGGTCCTCGGCCTGCTTCTCACCTTCGCGCTGCAGCCGCTGCTCGAGGACTTCATAGGCAAGCGCTTCGGCAGCTTCGACGTACGCCCGCTGGAACTGCTCGGCATCGGGCTGCTCGCCGTGCTCACGGGCCTGATGGCCGCGATCGTCCCGGCCATCACCTCGTCCCGCCAGTCCGTGCTTGCCTCGCTGACCGGCCGTCGGGGCGTACGCAAGAGCAGCCGCGTACTGCCGGTGATCGGCCTGATCGCGGTCGGTCTTGGCGCGGCGATCGCGCTCTACGGTTCGGTGATGACCGACCAGTTCATCGTCGTCGCGGGCGGCAGCGCCCTCGCCGAACTGGGCGTGGTCGCGCTGACCCCCGCCCTGGTGGGCCTGTTCGGCCGGACCGGACGCATCCTTCCGCTCTCCCCGCGGCTCGCGCTGCGGGATGCGGTACGCAACCGTGGCCGCACGGCTCCCGCCGTGGCCGCGGTGCTGGCCGCCGTCGCGGGCACCGTGGCCGTGGCGACATACGCCGCCAGCCAGGACGCCCAGAGCAGGGCGGAGTACGAGGCACGCCTCCCGCACGGCGCGGTCTCGGTGATGCTCGACGAGGCCGGTGGCCGGGACGTCCCGGCAGTGCGCGCCACCGTGCAGAAGATGCTGCCCATCGACCTACGGGCCGATGTGGACCGGATCTCGGTCGGCAAGGCCAACTGCTCGATGTACGGCGGCGGAGAGGGGTGCGGCCACTACGAGGTAGTCGTGCCCAAGGCCAACCAGTGCCCGCTGTGGATGACCGACCCGGCCAACCCTTACGAGGACCCCGCGTCAAAGTTCACCACGGCCGAGCGCCGCAAACTCGCCGACGACTGGCGCTGCAAGGGGTTCCCGGGCGGCGGCAGCTATGTCGACGGCGGTGTGCTGGTCGGTGACGCGAAGTTGCTGAAGGTCCTCGCGATCAACGACGCTGCGGCCGAGAAGGCGCTGGCGGCCGGGCAGATCGTGTCGTTCGACAAGCGCAGCATCGACACCAAGGGCAAGATCGGCATCCGTCTGATCACCGACACCAGGAAGGCCGACGAGGCCGCGCAGCAGGGCAAGGAAGCGCCGGGCGAGATCAAGAGCTTTACCGCACACCAGATCGCGGGTGAGCCCAATTCGTACGGCGTCGCGATGATCCTGCCGCCTGCCGCGGCCAAGTCGGCGGGCATGAGCACCGTGCCGTTCGGGGCGTACTACTCGACGGACAAGATGCCGAGCAGCGAGCAGCGCCAGCGGCTGGACAGCGAGCTCGACAAGACCGGCGCGGACTTCAACCTCCATGTCGAGGAGGGCTACACCAGCGAGAACAGCATCACCCTGCTGGCGCTGACCGTCTTCGCCGGGCTGATCACGATCGGCGCGGCCGGTATCGCCACGGGCCTCGCCCAGGCCGATGCCGAAGCCGATCTGAAGACGCTGGCGGCTGTGGGCGCGCCGCCACGGGTCCGCAGGACGCTCAGCGGATTCCAGTGCGGTGTGGTGGCCGCGATGGGTGTGGTCCTCGGCTCGGCGGCGGGTGTTCTGCCCGCGATCGGGCTGCGGCTCACCGAGAAGCGCGACCAGATGAAGTGGTACCAGGAAGCGGTGGACCAGGGCTACGGCTCGCTCAACTCGGTGCCGCACGTACCGATCATCGTGCCCTGGGAGACCCTGGCCGCGCTGCTCGTCGCGGTCCCGGTCGGCGCGGCGCTGCTGGCGGCGTTGGTGACCCGCTCGCGAGGCGCGCTGTCCCGCCGCGAAGCCACCTGATCGGCGTATCAAGGATATCCGGCCATATCCAGCGGCTTTGTGCCCCCGTACGAGGGTGGATCACCCTCGTACGGGGGCACACCGTGTGGTGAGGCACATATGCGAGAGAATGGCGGCATGGAGATGCCGAGGAATGAACGGTCGCAGGAGAGCCCCCACGTTCTTGTCGTGGGGCAGGACGGGATGGCACTCGGCGGCGGTGGCGGTGGCAGTGACGACGAGTCGCGCGAGGTCCCGGTGACGGAAATGGTGGAACAGCCTGCCAAGGTCATGCGTATCGGCAGCATGATCAAGCAGCTGTTGGAGGAAGTCAGAGCGGCACCTCTGGACGAGGCGAGCCGGGTCCGTCTCAAGGAGATCCACGCCAGCTCGGTCAAGGAGCTGGAGGACGGCCTCGCCCCCGAACTCGTCGAGGAACTCGAACGCCTCTCGCTCCCCTTCACCGACGAGGCAATCCCCTCCGAGGCCGAACTGCGGATTGCGCAGGCCCAGTTGGTGGGCTGGCTGGAGGGCCTGTTCCACGGAATCCAGACGGCCCTGTTCGCGCAGCAAATGGCCGCCCGCGCCCAACTCGAACAGATGCGCAGAGCGCTCCCCCCGGGAGCCCCGCACGAGGACGACGAGGGCGGCCAGCACGGGGCGATCCGCTCCGGGCCGTATTTGTAGGGGCGCGGAGGTACGGCGTACCCCACGGGGGTACGCCGTACCGTACCCCGCTGGGGGTACGGCGTACCCCCAGCGCCGGGCGGCCAGTTTCGCGACGGTACTGACAGCCCCAGCCGCCAGGGCGGGCGGGGGTCACACGTCCGCGCCACCACTCTCAGCGCACGCCGCCAGGGCGGGCGCGGGCCCCCGTCGGCAGCCTCGAGCGTGCCCCCGCCGCCAGGGCGGACGGGGCCCGAGGCCCGCGCCCGGCACCCCCTCGAGCATGGCCCGCGACGGCAGGCAGGCAGGGTCAGACCCGCAGCGAGATCCCCAACTGCTCCGACAAGGCGGGCGAGGGGGCATTCGCCGCCACCCTTCAACGTGGCCGCGCCGCCAGACTCAGCCCGAGCCGGCAGGGCGGGCCGGGCCGAAGCCCGCGCCGGCGTCCTTAAGGCGTGGCCCGCACCGTGCGGCGAAGCCTGCACGGTAAGCCGGGCGTGGGGCACGTGGTGTCCCCCACGTTCAGGGGGTGTCCCCCACGTTCAGGGGGCGGAGACTGCGGCGAAGCCGGCACGGCAGCCGGGGCGGCAGCCGGGGCGTGGGGCACGCAGTGCCCCCACTTTCAAGGGCGGGCGGTGGGACAACCAACCCGCACCCTGGACCCCCGCCGCGCACCGCACCGCAGCCCGCACGTCAACCGCGGGTGCGCTCAGCCCCCCGCAGGCGCCACCAGCAGCACCTTGCCGACATTCTCCCCGGACTCCAGCACTCGATGCCCCTCCCCCGCATCCGCCATCCCCACCTTCCGGTCCACGACCGCCCGCACCCGGCCCCCCTCGATCAACGGCCACACATGCTCCCGCACCGCCGCCACGATCGCCGCCTTCTCGCCCAGCGGCCGCCCCCGCAGCGACGTCGCCGTCACCGCCGCCCGCTTCCCCAGCAGCGCCGCCAGGTTCAGCTCACCCTTGACGCCGCCCTGCAGCCCGATCACGGCCAGCCGGCCGTTGACCGCCAGCGCCCGCACATTTCGGTCCAGATACTTCGCGCCGACGATGTCGAGGATGACGTCCGCCCCCGCCCCCTCCGTCGCCTTCCTGAGCTCCTCCACGAAGTCCTGCTCGCGGTAGTCGATCAGGATGTCCGCGCCCAACTCCGCGCACCGCGCCAGCTTCTCGGGCCCGCCCGCCGTCACGGCCACCCGCGCACCCACCGCCTTGGCGAGCTGGATCGCCATCGTGCCGATCCCGCTCGCACCCCCGTGCACCAGCAACGTTTCACCCGGCCGCAGGTGCGCGATCATGAAGACGTTCGACCACACCGTCGCGGTCACCTCCGGCAGCGCCGCCGCCGTGACCAGGTCCAGCCCCTCCGGCACCGGCAGCAGCTGCCCCGCCGGCACGGCGACCTTCTCCGCGTAACCGCCGCCGGACAGTAGCGCGCACACCTCGTCGCCCACGGCCCACCCGGAGACACCCCGCCCCAGGGCGACGATGCGCCCCGCGCATTCGAGGCCGGGGTACGGCGACGCCCCAGGCGGCGGGTCGTAGAAACCCTGCCGCTGCAGCAGATCGGCGCGGTTCACGGCGCTCGCCACGACATCGACGAGGACCTCCCCCTCGCCGGGTACGGGATCGGGCACCTCGGCCCACACAAGCGCCTCGGGGCCGCCAGGTTCGGGAATCGTGATCGCATACATGGCCGCGAGGCTACTCCGGAGCGGCCCTATTCAGGGCGGTTGAGGGATGCATCTTCCTCGGCGCGCACGATAGTGATGAGGCGGTCCGTCAACTGCAATGGACTGGCCGCAGGATCGTCGTATCCGATCAGCCGGTGCCCCCGCAGCACGCACACCACCAGGTCGTCCGTCTCCCGCACGCTACGCCCCACCTCGGCCTTTATCACTGGCCGCTCGATGAGATCGAGCCCGCTGCCCTGCTGGATCAGGTCCTCCATCACCGTCCCCGCGCTGGGGCTGAGCACGGACAGACCCAGCAGCCGCCCCGCCGCGCTGGCGCTGGTGATCACCGCGTCGGCGCCGGACTGGCGCAGCAGCGGCGCGTTCTCCTCCTCGCGCACCGCGGCGACGATCTTCGCTCCACGGTTGAGCTGCCGCGCGGTCAGCGTGACCAGCACCGCCGTGTCGTCGCGCTGCGTCGCGATGACGATCTGACGCGCTCTTTGCACCTCGGCGCGGATCAGCACATCGCTGCGGGTCGCATCGCCGACCACTCCCACAAAGCCCTCGGCGTTCGCGGTTTCGATCACTGTGCTGCTGGGGTCTACGACAATGATCTGTGCTTTCTCCAGGCCCGTGGCGGTCAGCGTCTGGATCGCGGACCGGCCCTTGGTGCCGAAGCCGACGACGACGGTGTGATCACGCAAGCGAAGCCTCCAGCGGTTCAGCCGCCACTCATCCCGGGTTCTCTCCGTGAGGACCTCGAGAGTGGTGCCGACCAGGATGATCAGAAAGAGCACGCGCAGCGGCGTCACGAGCAGCACATTGGTGAGCCGTGCCCCGGCGCTGTGCGGGACGATGTCGCCGTATCCCGTGGTGGAGAGGGTGACCGTCGCGTAGTAGACGGAGTCGAGGAAGTCGACGGATTCGTCAGCGTTGTCGTGGTAGCCGTCTCGGTCGACCCAGACGAGCAGCACCGTCAGAGAGAGCACCGCCAGAGCCATCAGCAGGCGTTTGCCGACCTGGAGCAGCGGGCGCTCGACGACGCGGCGGGGGAGTTTCACCCGGCTGGTGACCAGTTGCTCGTCGGCTTGCCTGGCCATGGCGTCATGGCCGGGAAGTTTCACGTGAAACGCCCTTCCTCGGCGAGCGAGGGTGTCCAAGACGTCCACGGCAGATCGAGGACCTCCAACTCGTCACCGGCCTGTGCCCCGCCCGGCGGCACGACGGCGAGTCCATCAGCAGCGGCGATACCACGCAGCATGGCCGGCCCGTTGTAGTGCAGCGGCGCAAGGCGGTCGGCGCGGTGCACGAACGGCACAAGGCGGGTGTCGTACGGATGCCCGTGCACCTCATCACGTACGGGCGCGCGATACGGGACGGGCGCCGGGCGGCCCGCGAGTCCACGCAGCAGCGGCTCGGCAAGCGTGAGGAGCCCGGAGACCGCGGCCAGGGGATTGCCGGGCAGACCCACCAGGTGCCTGACCGGGAGGTCGCCGTCCGCGGCGAGCCGGGCCAGCAGCATCGGATGGCCGGGGCGTACGGCGACGCCGTCGACCAGCAACTCGGCGCCCGCCTTCCGCAGGACCGGGTGGACATGGTCGACCGGGCCCGCGGCCGTACCGCCGGTGGTGAGGATGAGATCCGCATCGGAGGTGGTGACGGCACGGTGGAGGGCCTCGGAGTCGTCACCGAGGCGGCGTGTGGCAACGACATCGACGCCGAGGGCGCACAGCCAGGGACCGACCATCGGCCCGAGGGCGTCGCGGATGAGGCCCTCGTGGGGGAGTCCGGCAGTGAGCAGCTCATCGCCGAGGACCAGGACTTCGACGCGCGGCCGGGCAACGGTGAGCAGTTCGTCGTAGCCGGCAGCCGCGGCGAGGCCGAGCACTGCGGGGGTCACCAGGGAGGCGGCGGGCAGGAGTTGGTCGCCCACGCGGCACTCCTGGCCTCGCTGGCGGATGTCCTGACCGGGGATCACCTCGCGCTCGGCGTACAGCTGGCGCTTGTCCGCGTCGGTACGGGCATGCTCGCTGCGAATTACCGCTGTGACCTCGGGCGGGATACGGGCACCGGTGGCAATCCGTACCGCAGCCCCGTCGGGCAGCGGCGGGGCTGCGCCCTGCCCCGCGAGAATCGAGCCGCCCACCTGAATGGTCCATGGCCCGGGGCCCGCGACGACCCAGCCGTCCATGGCGGAGGTGTCGAAGGAGGGCAGATCGCAGAGCGCGGCAAGCGGCTCCGCGAGCACCTGCCCGAGGGCCTGATCAAGGGGCACACGCTGAGTACGGGGTGGGGCGGAGCGCCCGATGCGCGCGGCGAGCGCGCGGGCATCGGGCCAGGCAGTCGCCCGGTGCCGAGCTGTCGGGGGACCGCCGCCCGGGGCGTGGGCGGGCTCTTGGCGCGTCTGGCCGACCAGCGCGAGGGCCTCCTCCACGCCGTCCGACTCGGTCTCGTCGCTCCCGCTGAGAGGGGCACCGGTCACATCTGATCCGTCCGCCGCGTCGAAGTCGTGGTCCCGACCGTTCATCCGGCGTCGGCCTGGTCCTGCTCGCCGGGCTTGGCGGGCTTTCCGGGCTTTCCGGGCTTGCCGGGCTTGCCGGGCTTGCCGGGGCCCGCTTCCGGGGTGGCTTGTTCGGCCTCCTCCGCCCAGCGCGCGGCGAGCGCGGCCGCTTTACGGGCGGCCTCCGCGACCGCCGCCGGGCCGCCGCCGCCTGCCTGGGCCGCCGCGTACCCCACCAGGAACGTGGTGAGCGGCGCCGCGGGGCGGGCAACGCCGTGCGCGGCATCCCGGGCGAGGTCGAGCAGGACGCCTGTGTCGACGTCGAGTTCGATCCCGAGTTCGTTCTTGACTGCGGTGATCCATTCGTCCAGCACGTTCCCATGCTCCCGTATCCGGGCCCGGGCTGCGGAGACGTCCTCCCAGGTGTCGCAGTCGAAGGAGGCGAGCGGCTCCGAGTCGATCCGGGCGAGGTCAAGTTCTTGCGTCAGCAGACGCAGTGGCAGGCCGGTAAGACTTCCGTACTCGGTGGCGAGGAGAGCGAGTTCACGTCGCAGTGGTTCGGTGCGGTACGCGGCCACGAGCGGCTGGTCGCGGCCGCCCGCATCGGTGAGCACCGCCGCCTCACGCCCGCTGGTGCCGAGCGTGCCGATCAGCTGCCGCACCGTCCGCTCCCCCAGGAACGGCAAATCGGCCGAGAGCACGAGAACAGCCTGCGCCTCGACCTGCCGCACCCCCGCGTCCAGCGCGGCCAGCGGCCCGCCGCCAGGGGGCTCCTCGCGCGCCCAGACCACCGGGCGCGCGGTGGCCCGGCGCCCCCCGACGACAACGGTGCGTCCCGCGTCGCGGCACACTCCGAGGACACGGTCGAGCAGGGCCCGCCCGCCCACACTCACCGACGGCTTGTCGACCCCGCCCAGCCGCTTCGCGGCACCTCCGGCGAGCACTATGGCGTCATACGCGGTCATGCCTGAAGTATGGGCCGCGATCGCGTGGGCGGGGAGCCCCGAGTGGATCTCTCTTGCACCGAGGGATCTCTTCTGCAGACCTTCTCGTGGACTTTTTCTTGCGCTGTCGGCCTACAGGCCGCGCAGCAGCACCGCCGGATGCTCGACACAGTCGGCGACATAGCGCAGGAATCCGCCCGCCGCGCCGCCGTCGCACACCCGGTGGTCGAAGGTGAGCGAGAGCTGAACGACCTGGCGGACGGCCAGTTCGCCGTGGTGCACCCACGGCTTCGGCACGATCCGGCCGACCCCGAGCATCGCCGCCTCCGGGTGGTTGATGATCGGCGTGGAGCCGTCGACGCCGAACACGCCGTAGTTGTTCAGGGTGAACGTCCCTCCCGTCAGATCCGCCGGAGTCAGCGTCCCCTGTCTGGCCGCCTCCGTCAGCCGTCCGAACTCCGCGCTCAGCGACTCGGCCGAACGGCGGTGCGCATCCCGTACTACGGGGACGACCAGGCCCCGCTCGGTCTGCGCCGCGAACCCGAGATGCACCTCGGGCAGGCGCACGATCTCCCTGGCTTCCATGTCCACTGTGGAGTTGAGCTCCGGGTGGCGGGAGAGGGCGGCCGTGCAGATCCGGGCGAGCAGTGCCAGGAGCGAGATCTTCGGACCGCCCGCAGCGTTCATCGAGGCCCGCGCGGCCATCAACTCGGTCGCGTCCGCGTCGACCCAGCAGGTGGCGTCAGGTATCTCACGCCGGCTGCGGGACAACTTGTCGGCCACGACTCCGCGTACGCCGCGCAGCGGTATCCGCTCACCGCGCGACGCGGCGGAGGCCGGGGCTGCGGCGACAACGTGCTCGGGCGCGGCAGGTGCCTCGGCGGCCCGCATCGCGGACTCGACGTCGACCCGCAGGATCAGGCCGTCAGGCCCGGACCCCGTCAACTTACGCAGATCGAGACCGTGTTCACGGGCGAGTCGGCGGACGAGCGGCGATATTACGGGCACGGGCCCGCCCCGCGCCGTGTTCTCGACCGCCACCGCGCGCACAGCCCGCGACTCGGGCTCCCCAGCCTCAGCCGGGGCCGCCGCCGTCTGCGAAGGACCCGCAGCCGGTGCCGGAGCCGGGACCACGGCGGGAACATCCGCGGCGGGCGCGGCAGGCCGGATCCGGCGACGGCGGGCGGCAGGCGCCCCCGTCCCATAGCCCACGAGAACGTTGCCGGACGACTCGTTCGAGGACCCCGACGAGCCCAAGGAGCCCGCAGAGCCAGTGGCACCGGACTCCACCGCCCCCACCGCAACCGTCAACAGTGGTGCACCGACCGGCAGTTCCGCGCCCTCCTCGCCGAAGCGCGCGGTCACCACGCCCCCGTACGGGCACGGCACCTCCACCATCGCCTTGGCCGTCTCCACCTCGACGACCGGCTGGTCGATCGCGACGACATCACCCACCGACACAAGCCAGCGCACGATCTCGGCCTCGGTCAGCCCCTCCCCGAGGTCCGGGAGCTTGAATTCCAGCACCTGAGCCATCAGCTTCCCGCCTCCCACTGCAGCCGCGCCACGGCGTCCAGCACGCGGTCCACTCCGGGCAGATGGTGCCGCTCCAGCATCGGCGGCGGATAGGGAATGTCGAACCCGGCCACCCGCAGCACCGGTGCCTGAAGATGGTGGAAGCAGCGCTCCGTCACTCGCGCCGCGATCTCCCCGCCCGGCCCTCCGAAGCCCGTCGACTCATGGACGACGACCGCCCGTCCCGTACGCCGCACGGACGCGCAGACCGTCTCGTCGTCGAAGGGCACCAGCGAGCGCAGATCGACGACTTCCAGGTCCCAGCCCTCGGCCGCGGCGGCCTCCGCCGCCTCCATGCAGACCGGCACGGTGGGCCCGTATGTGATCAGCGTGGCACTGCGCCCCGGGCGCCTGACCACGGCCCGGCCTATCGGCTCGACCGCCGTCGGCGCCTGTGGCGACCACGCTGCCTTCGACCAGTACAGCCGCTTCGGTTCCAGGAAGACCACGGGATCGTCGGAGGCGATCGCGGCCCGCAGCAGCCCGTACGCGTCGTCGACCGTGGCCGGCGTGACGACATGGAGCCCCGGAGTCGCCATGTAGTACGCCTCTGACGAGTCGCTGTGGTGCTCCACGCCGCCGATTCCGCCGCCGTACGGCACGCGCACGGTGATCGGCAGCGGCATCCCGCCCCGCGTTCGGTTCCGCATCCGCGCCACATGGCTGATCAGCTGCTCGAACGCCGGATACGCGAAGGCGTCGAACTGCATCTCGACGACCGGCCGCAGCCCGTACATCGCCATGCCGACGGCCGTGCCGAGGATGCCCGCCTCGGCGAGCGGCGTGTCCGTACAGCGGTCCTCGCCGAACTCCTTGGTGAGCCCGTCCGTGACCCGGAAGACCCCGCCGAGCGTGCCGACGTCCTCCCCCAGCACGTGAACGGCCGGGTCCGCGGCCATCG
This sequence comes from Streptomyces sp. NPDC000880, assembly GCF_053599675.1. Classification (NCBI taxonomy): domain Bacteria; kingdom Bacillati; phylum Actinomycetota; class Actinomycetes; order Kitasatosporales; family Streptomycetaceae; genus Streptomyces; species Streptomyces sp. NPDC000880. Next base: position 22,415 of record NZ_JBSFMS010000007.1, read on the forward strand.
CGTCGCGCATCGCGCGCTGCAATGCCTGTGCCATGGATGCGGGCTTCACCGCGGCCGTGGTCATCGTGCCTCTCCCTCCGCGTCCAGCTCGGCCCGCAGCTGCGCCGCCTGCTCCCGCAGCTGACTGGTCTGCTCGGCGTAGACATGCGCGAACAGGTCCATCGGGTCGAGCACCGGGTCGGCGTTCATCCGCTCGCGCAGATCCGCGGCCATCGTCTCGGCCGCGTCTGCCGCCGCCCGTTTGCCGTCCTCGTCGAGCAGTCCTCGCTCCGTCAACTCCCGCTCCAGCAGCCGGATCGGATCGTGCGCACGCCAGGCCTCGACCTCGCCCTCGCCTCGGTAGCGCGTCGCGTCGTCAGCGTTCGTATGGGCTTCGATCCGGTACGTCACTGCCTCGATCAGCGTCGGACCGCCACCGCGCCTGGCTCGCGCGACGGCCTCGCCGAGCACCTCGTGCACCGCGGCCGCGTCATTCCCGTCGACGAGTCGGCCCGGCATGCCGTACCCCACGGCCTTGTGGGCGAGCGACGGCGCGGCCGTCTGCTTGGCCAGCGGCACCGAGATCGCGAAGCCGTTGTTCTGCACGAGGAAGACGACCGGGGCCTGCCAGACCGCGGCGAAGTTCAGCGCCTCGTGGAAGTCGCCCTCACTGGTGCCGCCGTCGCCGACCATGGCGAGCGCGACGACATCGTCCCCCTTGAGCCTGGCGGCGTGTGCCAGGCCCACGGCGTGCGGCAGCTGGGTGGCAAGCGGGGTGCACAACGGCGCTATGCGGTGCTCACGCGGGTCGTAGCCAGTGTGCCAGTCGCCGCGCAGCAGGGTCAGGGCCTGCACGGGGTCGAGGCCGCGCGCCACGGCCGCGAGAGTGTCGCGGTAGCTGGGAAAGAGCCAGTCCCGCTCCTCCAGCACCAGTGCCGCCGCCACCTCGCACGCCTCCTGCCCGGTGCTCGACGGGTAGACGGCGAGTCGGCCCTGCTTGGTCAGGGCCGTGGCCTGGGCGTTGTACCTGCGGCCGCGTACCAGCTGCGAGTACAGCCGCAGCAGCAACTCGGGGTCGGCCCCGGCTGCTGCGTCCGTGCCGAGCACGCGGTACGGCTCAGGGTCCGGGAGCAGTGGTGCGGGGTCGGTACGGGGCTTCCACGCCGGGGGCGGGGTGGGCCGGTAGGCGGCGGCACCGGGCAGCTCCTGAACCGTCATGCTGCTCTTTCTCAACGCGAGCACCTCCTCGTGGGAGCGACGACGAAGCGGCCCGAGCGTGGCGCGCCTCACCTACCGATTGTTCGGTCGTGGACGCATTTTGGCTACAGGCACCCTCAGCCTGTGGACAAACGGTTCTCCACAGCCTGGGATAGAGACAGGTCGTCCATGCTAGGAAGGCGGGGGGATATGGCAGCTGAACAAATGGCCGAGGGCGGGGACCGGGCGGAGCAGACCCCTCTGCCGCGCCCGCTCGACGCCATCGACCGAGACATCCTGCGCATCCTGCAGACGGACGGTCGCGCCTCGATACGTTCCGTGGCCGAGCGGGTCCATGTATCCCGCGCCAATGCGTACGCCCGGATCAACCGGCTCATCGACGACGGCGTGATCCGCGGTTTCAGTGCTCGTGTGAACCATGAACGCTCAGGTCAGGGCGCATCCGCCTACATCACGCTCAAGATCGTGCAGAACTCCTGGCGCACGGTGCGCGAGCAACTGCAGGCCCTGCCCGGAGCTGCCCACATCGCACTGGTCAGCGGCGATTTCGACGTACTGCTGCTGGTGCACACACCGGACAACCGCACCCTGCGCGAGCTCGTCCTGACCAGGCTCCAATCGATCCCGGAGGTACTGTCCACCCGCACGCTGCTGGTCTTCGAGGAGACGGATCTCGACCCAGGGCCGGGGCAGGGTCCGATTCCGCCGCCCTCTCCGGACGCCGAACCGCTGTAGCAGCCCCCGGCAGCGGGAGGAGACGCCGACAGCTCCAGGAGTCTCTAGGAGTCCGTGCGCAGGCCGTCGAAGGCGAGCCTGACGACCGCCTCGGCGACCTGGTCGCCGTCGTAGCCGCCGCCCGGGTGCGGCCGGTACCACTCGACCAGGGAGTTCACCATGCCGAAGAGCAGCCGGGTGGCCAGCCGGATGTCCATGTCCGCGCGGAGATCGCCGTCCGCCGCGGCAGCCTTCAGCAGATCGGCGACCCGCTGGTCGAACTCCCGGCGCCGCTCCATGGCCCACCGCTCGGTCTTGGTGTTGCCCCGTACGCGCAGCAGCAGCGTCACATAGGGCAGCTCGGCCATCAGCACCTCGACGGTGCGCCGGGTGACGTACTCGACCCGCTCGATGGCCCGCCCGCGGACGGCTCCCGGCTCGTCGAGGATCGCGAAGAGCGCGTCGAGCGCCCGGCTGACGGCGCGGCGCAGCAGCTCCTCCTTGCCCGCCACATGGTGGTAGATCGAGGACTTGGAGATGCCGGCGGCCTTGGACAGATGCTCCATGGAGGTGCCGTCGTAGCCGCGCTCGTTGAAGATCCGTACGGCGACGGTCAGCAGGGTCTCGGGGGTGTACGTATCGCGCTTGGCGGTGGTCATGAGGCGTCCTCGCGGGAGGTCGCGTACGACCACTGATGGAGCGCTGGGGACCGCGCGTAGCGTCCGGTGGGCACACTCTCATGGAGATTGCCGAGCAGTTCCCACGCCCAATCGCGCCCCAGGCTGTCGTTCCATTCGATGGGCCCCAGAGGGTAGTTGACCCCCAGGCGCATCGCCGTGTCGATGTCCTCCTTGGTCGCGACCCCCTTGGCGACCGCGTCGAGCGCCAGGTCCCCGAGCATCGCGACGGTACGGGCGACGATCATGCCCGGTACGTCACCGATGACACTGACCTGCTTGCCGAGCGCCTGGAAGAGGCCGGTCGCCTGCCCGAGCGTCTCGTCCCCGGCGTCGTCGGCGGCGGACAGGGCGATCCGGGTGGCGGCCCGGTAGTCGAGTGCCAGGTCGAAGTAGACGACATCGCGGAATTCAACGGATGTCTGGCCGTCGGCGAGCACCAGCTGACCGCCGCTGGGCAGCACCAGCCGCGTTCCCTTGTCCTCGTCCTTCTGCCGCACCTCGATGCCCGCTTCCCGGATCATCGCGATCAGCTCTCCGGCCGGCTCCAGATCACCCTCGACCACGACGTACTCAGGGGCCTCCTGAGGCTCCGCAGTGTGCGGTACGGGCTTCGGCGCACCTTCGGCGTACGAGAACCAGCCGTGGCCGGACTTCCGGCCGAGGCGGCGCGACTCGACGAGACGGCGCTGCGCTAGGGAAGGGAGGAACTTGGGGCTGTGGAAGAAGGACTGCCAGACGGAGCGGGTGACTGCCTCGTTGACGTCCTGGCCGATCAGATCGGTGAGCTCGAAGGGGCCCATTTTGAAGCCGCCGGATTCCCTGAGGACGGCGTCGATGGTGGCGGGATCGGTGCCGTGTTCCTCATACACCGCGAGGGCCTCGGCGTAGAAGGGCCGGGCTATGCGGTTGACGATGAAGCCGGGCAGGTCGGCGCAGCGCACCGGGGTCTTGCCCCAGGCGGCGGCCGTCGCCCACGCGCGCGTGGCGGTCGCCTCGTCGGTGGCGTGGCCGCTGACGACCTCGACGAGGGGGAGCAGGGGCGCCGGGTTGAAGAAGTGCAGCCCGACGAAACGGCCGGGGTGCCTCAGGGCGCCCGCGACGGCCGTGACGGAGAGGGAGGAGGTGTTGGTGGCGAGCAGGCAGTCGTCGGCGACGATCTCCTCCAGCGCCGTGAACAGCTCCTGCTTGACCGCCAGTTGCTCGAGAACCGCCTCGACGACGAGCGCGGCATCGGCCAGCTCGGCGAGGTTCGCCGCCGGGTGCAGACGGGCCCGTGCCGCGTCGCGCTCGGCGGCGTCCATCCGGCCCTTCTCGACCAGCCGGTCGAGGCGCGCGCCGATGGCGTCCGCGGCTTCGCCGGCCCGTCCGGGAAGGGCGTCGTAGAGGCGTACGGGATGGCCTGCGGCGAGGGCGACCTGGGCGATGCCCTGTCCCATGGTGCCGGTGCCGACCACGGCGACGGTACGGCTCTGATCGATGGCGGTCATGGAGCGATCCTCCCCGATGAGTTATCCACAGGCTTGACAGGCCCCCTTGTACCGACCGATCGTTCGGTTACTCTAACTCTGTCATTCCTTCCCTGCCCAGCTCGACGAGGAGTTGGTCCTTCATGCAGCTGACCGAGACCCACCGGCCGACGCTCGACCAGGCCCTCGACGTCATCCGCACACGCGCCTACTGGTCCCCGCATCCCGAGCACCCCAAGGCGTACGGCGAGAGCGCGCCGGCCGACGGACTCGCGGCGTTCGAGGCCCTCCGCGGCACCCGCTTCGAGCTGGACCAGCCGGGCACGGACGGCTGGACAGGCACCGAAGTCTCGCCGTACGGCCCGGAGTTGGGTATCGAGTATCCCCACCCCGACATCGACGTCCTGCTGCCCGCGATGCGCGCGGGCATGGCCGCCTGGCGCGAGGCCGGTCCGGAGATTCGGGCCCTGGTCTGCCTGGAGATCCTTTCGAGGATCAGCGCCCGCACCCATGAATTCGCGCACGCGGTGATGCACACCAGCGGGCAGGCCTTCATGATGGCGTTCCAGGCGGGCGGCCCGCACGCCCAGGACCGCGGCCTGGAGGCCGTGGCGTATGCCTACGAGGAGCAGACCCGCACGCCCGCGGCCGCCGACTGGTCCAAGCCGCAGGGCAAGCGTGACCCTCTGGAGCTGCGGAAGACCTTCACCACGGCGGGACGCGGCATCTCCCTGCTGATCGGCTGCAACACCTTCCCCACGTGGAACGGCTACCCGGGGCTGTTCGCCTCCCTGGCCACCGGCAACCCTGTGCTGGTCAAGCCGCACCCCCGCGCGGTACTGCCCCTCGCGCTCACGGTGCGGGTCGCCCGCGAGGTGCTGACCGAGGCGGGCTTCGACCCGAACCTGGTCTGCCTGGCCGCCGAGCGACCGGGCGAGGGCATCGCCAAGACCCTCGCGGTACGCCCAGAGATCAAGATCATCGACTACACGGGTTCCACCAGCTTCGGCGACTGGCTGGAGGCCAACGCCCGGCAGGCGCAGGTCTACACCGAGAAGGCCGGCGTCAACACCGTCGTCGTCGACTCCACGGACAACTACAAGGGGATGCTGTCCAACCTGGCCTTCTCGCTGTCCCTGTACAGCGGCCAGATGTGCACCACCCCGCAGAACCTCCTCATCCCGAGGGACGGCATCACGACTGACGCCGGCCCCAAGTCGTACGACGAGGTGGTCACCGACCTTGCGGCCTCGGTGGGCGGCCTGCTCGGCGACGACGCCCGGGCGAACGCCCTGCTGGGCGCACTGGTCAACCCGGATGTGAAGGCACGCCTGGACGGTGCCGCCGGGCTGGGCGAAGTGGCCCTGCCCTCTCGGAAGATCGCCAACCCGGAATTCCCGGATGCTGTCGTCCGCACGCCAGTGATCGTCAAGCTCGACGGCGCGCGGAAATTCTGGGAAGGGGCCGACGCTGAGGCGGCGTATCTGTCGGAGTTCTTCGGCCCGGTGTCTTTCGCAGTCGCCGTGGATTCCACGGCGGACGCGCTGGAGCTGCTGCGGCGCACGGTCCGCGACAAGGGCGCGATGACGGTCGGCGCGTACACCACGTCGGCGGAGGCGGAGCGCGCGATCGAGGACGTCTGTCTGGACGAGTCGGCGCAGCTCTCCCTGAACCTGACGGGCGGGGTGTACGTCAACCAGACGGCGGCGTTCTCCGACTTCCACGGCTCGGGCGGCAACCCGGCCGCGAATGCCGCGCTGTGCGACGGGGCGTTCGTCTCGAACCGCTTCCGGGTGGTGGAGGTCCGCCGCCAGGCGTGAGACTTCGGCGATCTGCGCGTGCGTGCCGACGGCGAGGACCATGCTGTCGGCACGCACGCGGGGTCCGCCCTACAGCCGCGCTGTCGCTCACGGGTGAGGGATTTCCGCGTACCGCTGCACCCACGCGTGCATGGCGATCGCCGCCGCCGCGCCCGCGTTGATCGAGCGCGTCGAGCCGAACTGCGCGATCGAGCACACCGTCGTCGCGTGCTTGCGCGCCTCCTCCGTCAGCCCGGGGCCCTCCTGCCCGAAGAGCAGTACGCAGCGCCGCGGCAGCTCGGTACGCTCCAGCGGCACCGCTCCCGGCAGGTTGTCGATGCCGATGATCGGCAGATCCTCCGCCGCTGCCCACGCCGTCAGCGAGGCCGTGTCCGGGTGGTGGCGCACATGCTGGTACCGATCGGTAACCATTGCCCCGCGGCGGTTCCAGCGCCGTCGGCCCACGATGTGGATCTCCTTCGCCAGGAAGGCGTTGGCGGTACGGACCACCGACCCGATGTTGAAGTCGTGCCCCCAGTTCTCCACGGCCACATGAAACCCGTGCCGCCGTGTGTCCAGGTCGGCGACGATCGCCTCACGCGTCCAGTACCTGTAGTGGTCGGCCACATTGCGGCGGTCGCCCTCGGCCAGCAGCTGGGGGTCGTACCGCGCGTCCTGCGGCCACGGCAGCGGATGCGGCCCGACGCCGACCTCGGGACGGTAGGCGTCGTCGTACTGAATCGGTTCTTCGGTGGTACTCACCCGACGAGCGTACGGGGCTGGTCCGGGCTGTCCCGCCGCTGCTCCAGCCGCCCCGCGGCCTCCGTGCGCGAGAACAGCCGGTCCCGCCCGCGTGCCACCCGCCCGCCGAGCCAGACCAGGAAGGCGGTGGGCAGGAAGACCGCATCGGCGGCGATCATCGCGAGTGAGAAGAAGGGCAGCCCGAGCAGTACGGCGATGGCCGCGTGCTCCAGCATCATGGCGACCAGCAGGACGTTCTTGACGCGCCGGTTGAAGAGCGTGAACGGGAAGGCGACCTGCACGATGACCGTGCCGTACGTCAGCCCCATCACCATCACGCCGCCGGAGGCGAGGAGGTCGGAGAGGGCCGGCCAGGGCGTGAAGTAATCGAGCTTGAGCGGGTAGTAGAGCGCGGTGCCGTCCTGCCAGCGGGAGCCCTGGATCTTGTACCAGCCAGCGGTGGCGTAGATCAGACAGACCTCGGCCATGATCACGACGAGAGCGGCATTGTGCGCAAGGTTGGCGAGAACGTCCAGCAAGGTCCGCAGCTCGCTGCACGGCGCGTATCGGCTCACCACCCACCACAGCCCCAGCCCCACCCAGAGCACCCCGACAAAAAGCAGTACGAGCCAGCCGGTCTGGTTCAGGAACGTGGCGGTGATCAGGGCGAGTCCCAGCACCGCCCAGAGCACGGGGCCGATCCGGTCGCGGGACGGCCCGCCCGGTACCCCCTCCGGCATCCCCTGTGCGCCCGGTACGGCCGCCACCCCCGGCACCGCTCGCGCCGCGCGCCGCGCGTCCAGGGACCAGACCTGCCCGCAGCGCGTCAGGACCAGGTAGATCGCCATCAGATGGATGACGTTGTCGCCGCCGTCGCCCATGAAGATGGAGCGATTCTGCAGCGAGAGCACGCCGATCATGAAGAGCACGGACATGGTGCGGGTACGCCAGCCGAGTATCAGAAGCACGCTGGACAGCACGGCGAGGCCGTACACGACCTCGAACCAAAGAGTGGTGTCCGACCACATGAGTGCGGTGAAGGCGTCATTGCCCGCTATGAGCTGCCGCGCCATGTCCCAGCTCCACGGCCCGTTGGGGCCGTACATCTCATGGCGATTGGGCAGCTCGCGCAGCAGGAAGAGCAGCCAGGTGGCGGCGAAGCCGATCCGGACGACGGCGCTCTGGTACGGACCGAGGGCCGTGGAGGTGATGCGCTGGAAAGCCCGCGCGATCCTGCGGTCGGCGGTGTCGTTCACATGCCCGCCTCCGTCCGGCCATTGCTGACGCCCTCGGGCAGATCCGCGGCGGTAACCATCCACCAGGGCAGGACCCGGTAGGCGGGGCGGGTGTCGATCTTCTCGTCGCTCCACTCCGGAGCCTTGACCGAGCGGGTCGAGGACCTGAGCTGGATGCGCTCGACCGGGCCACCCAGGTCGTGCGCGTCAAGGCGCATCATCACAATCCTGCGGACATAGCTCTCGGAGAGCTGGCCGCGCACGCCGTTCGCGCGGTTCTCGTTGTCGTGGGAGTTGAGGTAGAAGTCCCACGCACGGCGCAGCTCGTTCTGCTGCACATGGCTGGGGAGGAGATTGCCGCGGATCGCCTCGCCGTCCTCGGCGGTGAGATCGATCCAGTCGGTGGTCTTGCGGCTGGAGTCGGGGGCCGTGAACTCGACCTTCACCTGCACGGCGACGTTCTGCTGGAGCGGGTTGGGGGCGAAGAGCTTCCAGTTCTGCTCGAACTCGGGGTAGACCCAGCCGTCGACCGCCTTGCCGTACTCCTTGGTGACGGTGTTGGACGGGGCGACGTGCAGAAACACCATGGCCAGGTGGACGCAGGCCAGTGCGCCGATGATCGCGAGCGAGACGGCGGCGGCGAACTGGTAAGGGAGGGACAGCGCCGCCATGCCGCGGACGGGGACGGGGACGGGGACGGGGACGGGCTCGGAGGCCTCGAGGGGCGCGACCGGCGGAAACTGGTGCTGGCCCTCGGACTCGGGCCGCGGCTCGGTCCGGGAGGCGGGGGCGGGCGCGCCCTGGGCCGGGAGCTGAGCCTTGGGCTGGGATTCGGGCTGCGTACGGGCCTTGGGGACGCGGCCGGGCCGCGGCTCGGAGCTCAGGCCCCTGGCACCGTTGACGTCCTCGTCCTCGTAGGAGTCCATCCCGCCCCGATCCCCATCGGTCCACCTCAGTTATCCACAGGGTTGACACCCTACGGGCCGTCGACCCACCATTGAAGTCAATGAACCGAACGATCGGTCGGTAGGGAGCCCGGATGACGGCAGTGACTGCGGATACGTACGAGGCGGTTTTCGACGCCGCCGTGGCCGCGGACGAGCGCATCGAGCCGCGCGACTGGATGCCCGACGCCTACCGGGCCACGCTCGTCCGCCAAATGGCGCAGCACGCCCACTCCGAGATCATCGGGATGCAGCCGGAGGCGAACTGGATCACGCGGGCGCCCTCGCTGCGACGCAAGGCGATCCTGATGGCCAAGGTCCAGGACGAGGCGGGCCACGGGCTGTATCTGTACAGCGCCGCCGAGACCCTGGGCACCAGCCGCGAGGAGCTGCTCGGCAAGCTCCACGCCGGCCGCCAGAGGTACTCATCGATCTTCAACTACCCGACGCTGACCTGGGCCGATGTCGGGGCGATCGGCTGGCTGGTGGACGGCGCGGCAATCACCAACCAGGTACCGCTCTGCCGCTGCTCCTACGGTCCGTACGCTCGCGCGATGGTCCGGATCTGCAAGGAGGAGTCCTTCCACCAGCGCCAGGGGTACGAGCTGCTGCTCACCCTCTCCCGGGGGACGCCGGCCCAGCACGAGATGGCGCAGGACGCGGTGAACCGCTGGTGGTGGCCGTCGCTGATGATGTTCGGTCCGCCGGACGACGAGTCGGCACACTCGGCGCAGTCCATGGCCTGGAAGATCAAGCGGCACTCCAATGACGAGCTGCGCCAGCGCTTCGTGGACATCTGCGTCCCACAGGCCGAAACCCTCGGACTCACGCTCCCGGACCCCGATCTGCGATGGAACGAGCAGCGGGGCCACCACGACTTCGGCGCGATCGACTGGGCCGAGTTCCAGGACGTCCTCAAGGGCAACGGCCCCTGCAACGAACAGCGGATCACGCAGCGCCGCCGGGCCCACGAAGAAGGGGCCTGGGTCCGGGATGCGGCTGCGGCGTACGCCACGAAGCATCAGGCACAGCACGCGAAGCCCGGGGAGGCGACGGCATGAGCAGCTCGACCGACTGGCCGCTGTGGGAGGTCTTCGTGCGATCGCGCCGCGGGCTGTCCCACACCCACGCGGGGAGCCTGCACGCCCCGGACGCGGAGATGGCCCTGCGCAACGCCCGCGACCTGTACACCCGGCGGAACGAAGGCGTGTCGATCTGGGTGGTCCCCTCCACGGCGATCACCGCGTCCTCGCCCGACGAGAAGGACTCGTTCTTCGAGCCGGCCGGCGACAAGCCCTACCGTCACCCGACCTTCTACGAGATCCCGGAAGGGGTGAAGCACCTGTGACCGCGACGGCCAATGCCGCGGCAATCGCCCTCGGCGACGATGCGCTGGTGCTCTCGCACCGGCTGGGGGAGTGGGCGGGCCATGCGCCCGTCCTGGAGGAGGAGGTCGCCCTCACGAATATCGCGCTGGACCTGCTGGGACAGGCGCGGGTGCTGCTCTCCCTCGTCGGGGACGAGGACGAGCTGGCGTATCTGCGCGAGGAGCGGGCGTTCCGCAATCTCCAGCTGGTCGAGCAGCCAAACGGCGACTTCGCCCACACCATCGTCCGCCAGCTCTACTTCTCCCTCTATCAGCGACTGCTGTACGCGCAGCTGGCGGCGGGGAACGGCGAGTTCGCCGGGCTCGCGGCCAAGGCGGTCAAGGAGGTGGCGTACCACCAGGACCACGCCGAGCACTGGACCGAGCGGCTCGGCGACGGCACGGCCGAGAGCCATGAGCGGATGCAGCGGGCGTGCGACGCGCTGTGGCGGTTCACCGGCGAGATGTTCCAGCCGGTCGAAGGGCTGGACGTCGACTGGCAGGCGCTGGGGGCCAGTTGGCTGGAGGCCGTCACCGCCGTCCTGGAGCGGGCGACGCTGACCATGCCCGCCGGGCCGCGGGCAGGCGGCTGGGCGGCGGGCGCGGGACGGCAGGGTCTGCACACCGAGTCCTTCGGGCGGATGCTGGCGGAGACGCAGCATCTGCACCGCAGCCACCCGGGGGCGTCATGGTGACCGACGTGACTGACATGCGTGACGTGCCGGGCGGGACCGCCGTAACCGTTGGTGACACCTCCGTGGCCACCGGCGAGAGCGGGCCCGTACGTGAGACGCGGCTGGAGGCGGAGCTGCGCATGCTCGCCGGCTCCGTGCCCGACCCTGAGCTGCCGGTGCTGACGCTGGAGGAGCTCGGCGTGCTTCGCGGGGTTCAGATCCTCGCGCCCGGCAGGGTCGAGGTGCAGCTGACCCCGACCTACACCGGCTGCCCGGCGATCGAGGCCATGGCCTCGGACATCGAGCAGGTACTGCACGACCATGGGATACCGGACGTCTCGGTAGTTAAGGTCCTCTCCCCGGCCTGGTCGACGGACGACATCAGCGCGGAAGGACGGCGCAAGCTCGCCGAGTTCGGGATAGCCCCGCCCCGCCCGCACGCGGCGGAGGGGCCGGTGCCGCTCACGCTCTCCGTACGCTGCCCGAACTGCGGCTCCACCGATACCGAACTGCTGAGCAGGTTCTCCTCCAGCGCCTGCAAGGCACTGCGACGCTGCGTCAGCTGCCGCGAACCCTTCGACCACTTCAAGGAGTTGTAGATGTTCCATCCGCTCCGGGTCAGCGAGGTCGAACAACTCACGGACGACTCGGTGGCCGTCACCTTCGAGGTGCCTCCCGAGCTGCGTGAGACCTTCCGCCACACCCCCGGCCAGCACCTGGCCCTGCGCCGGCTGGTGGACGGCGAGGAGATCCGCCGTACGTACTCGATCTGTGCCCCGGCCGCCCCGGCCGACGGTGATCCGGTACTGCGCGTGGGTATCCGGCTGGTCGACGGCGGCGAGTTCTCGTCGTTCGCGCTCAAGGAGCTCGGCGTCGGCGACGCCGTCGAGGTGATGCCACCGATGGGCCGCTTCCTCCTCGCGCCGCGCCCTGGTTACTTCGCGGCGGTCGTCGGCGGCAGCGGCATCACCCCGGTGCTGTCGATGGCGGCGACTCTGCTGGCGCAGGAGCCGGAGGCCCGGTTCTGTCTGATACGCAGCGACCGCACCGCGGCGTCGACGATGTTCCTGGACGAGGTCGCCGACCTCAAGGACCGCTTCCCGGACCGTTTTCAGCTGGTCACCGCGCTCTCCCGGGAGGAACAGCAGTCGGGTCTGCCGTCCGGACGGCTGGACCAGGAGCGGCTGACCGGGCTGCTGCCCGCCCTGCTTCCGGTGGCCGAGGTGGACGGCTGGTTCCTGTGTGGTCCCTTCGGCCTGGTCCAGGCCGCCGAGCGCGCGCTGCGCGGGCTCGGGGTGCACCGGAGCCGTATCCACGAGGAGATCTTCCATGTCGACGACGGCTCGGCGCCCGGCCCAGCGCCGGTCACCGCGCCGGCCCACGCCGAACTGACCGCGACCCTGGACGGCCGTTCCGGCAAGTGGCCGGTGCGGGAAGGCGAGTCACTGCTGGAGACCGTACTGCGGAGCCGCTCGGACGCACCGTACGCGTGCAAGGGCGGGGTCTGCGGTACCTGCCGGGCCTTCCTGGTCTCGGGCGAGGTGCGCATGAACCGCAACTTCGCGCTGGAGGCGGAGGAGACCGAGGCGGGCTATGTCCTGGCCTGCCAGTCCCATCCGGCCACACCGGAAGTGGAGTTGGACTTCGACCGCTGAACCGGCCCCCGGGGGGCGCCGCCCACGCTGTGTTCTTTTTCAAGAACCTGTTCTATCTTGATGGTCCGTCAGATAAGGATTCAGGGCAGCACCGGTGGTGGGAGGACAGGGCAGTGGACTTCACCTTCACCGAGGAGCAGCAGGCGGCGGTCGAGGCCGCGAAGGCGGCCTTCTCGGGCGTCGCGCCCGACGGAGTGCCGAGCCCCGCGCTCACCCCGGGCGCGGGTATCGATCTGCGCGCGATGGAAGCGACTGGCCTCGGAGGGCGTACGCCGCGTCGTCCAGACCGCGCAGCATCTCCACGGCGGCTTCGGCGCCGACACCGACTACCCGCTGCACCGCTACCACGCCTGGGCCAAGCAGCTCGAGCTCTCACTCGGCCCGGCCGCGGCCCATGAGGAGGCCCTGGGCGACCTGCTGGCCGCCTACCCCCTCGGCTAACGGCTCAGCGGCTCAGCAGCCGCTCCAAGCCACCCGGCCCCCTGGCCCGGTGTCTCAGAGGACGAACGCCGGGTTGCCGGTGTCGGTGACCATGGGACGGCCGGCGCCGTCCCAGGCGAGCATGCCGCCTTCGATGTTCACCGCGTCGATGCCCTGCTGCACCAGGTACTGGGTCACCTGCGCGGACCGACCGCCGACCCGGCACATCACATATGCCCGGCCCCCGTCGGCCACGGCCTCGGTCACCTCACCGAAGCGGGCCACGAAGTCGCTCATCGGGACATGCAGCGCGCCCTCGACGTGCCCGGCCGCCCACTCGTCGTCCTCCCGAACGTCCAGTACCAGGCCATCGGACGGTACCGCCGCGGCGTCCACCGAGGGCAGCGGGGCGAAATTCATGGGTCATGCCTTCTTTCGTGCATCTCGCACATCTCATACATCTCGAACATACGCGGCAGGTTCCCGGCCCCTGAGGACCTCAGGAAACCTACTGCACCAGTCCGGACAGTTCCTTCTCACGCTCGGCGACCTGCACGAGCAATTGCTCGGCAATCTCCTCCAGCAGTCGGTCCGGGTCCTCGGGCGCCATCTTCAGCATCGCGCCGATCGCGCTCTCCTCCAGCTCCTGCGCGACCGCGGTCAGCAGCTCCTTGCGCCGCGACAGCCACTCGAGCCGGGCGTAGAGCTCCTCGCTCTCGCTGAGCGGCTGTGCGGCGGGCTCAGGCCCGGCCGCCCACTCCTCGGCCAGCTCCCGCAGCCGCGTCGCGTCGCCGAGCCCGTACGCGGCGTTCACGCGCGCGATGAACTCGTCGCGCCGTGTCCGCTCCTCCTCGTCCTGCGCCAGGTCCGGGTGCGCCTTGCGGGCCAGCTCGCGGTAGAGCTTGCGTGCCTCCTCACTGGGACGCACCCGCTTCGGCGCCCGCACCGGCTGGTCGTTGAGCATCGCGGCGGCCTCGGGGGAGAGGCCCTCGGAGTCCATCCAGTCGTGGAACAACTCGTCGACACCGGGCATCGGCATCACCATTGCCCGCGCCTCCTGCGCCTTGCGCAGATCCTCCGGGTCGCCGCTACGGGCGGCCCGGGCCTCCGCGATCTGCGCGTCCAGCTCGTCCAGGCGCGCGTACATCGGGCCGAGCTTCTGGTGGTGCAGCCGGGAGAAGTTCTCCACCTCCACCCGGAACGTCTCCAACGCGATCTCAAACTCGATCAGCGCCTGCTCAGCCGCGCACACCGCCTTCTCCAGCCGGGCCTCGGGCCGTGGCTGCGCGTCCTGCTCTTCGTCGTTCCGGGTCGTCGGCCCGCCGGATGCATCCTGGGTCACCCGCCCAGCCTACGGGCGCGGCGAAGCACCCCGTCACACCCCCAGCTCAGCGGCTATCCGCCCGCTCTTGATCGCTGCCAGCAGCTCCGCGTGGTCCGCTTCCGTACGGTCCGCGTACGTCATGGCGAAGCCGGCCACCGCCTCGTCCAACTCCTCCTTCTTCCCGCAGTACCCGGCAAGCAGCCGCGGGTCGGCGCTGTGCGCGTGCGCCCGGGCCAGCAGCGCGCCGGTCATCCGCCCGTAGTCGTCGAGCTGGTCGGGCGCGAGCGCCGCCGGGTCCACGCTTCCCTTGCGGTTCCTGAACTGCCTTACCTGGAAAGGCCGTCCGTCGACCGTCGTCCAGCCGAGCAGAATGTCGCTGACCACCTGCATCCGCTTCTGGCCGAGCACCACCCGGTGCCCCTCGTGCTCCGCCTCCGCCACTTGGAACCCGGCGGCCGGCAGATACGGCAGCAGTGCCGAGGCCCGCGCCTCCTTCACCTGAAGCACCAGTGGGTCGCCCCGGTGGTCGAGCAGCAGCACCACATAGGACCGCGTGCCAACACTCCCTGTCCCCACCACCCGGAACGCCACATCGTGGATCGCGTACCGCGCGAGCAGTGGCAGCCGGTCCACCGACACCGTGCGCAGATACTCCTCAAGTGCCGTGGCGACGGCCGCCGCCTCCGCGTCCGGCACCCGCCGCAGCACCGGCGGCGCGTCCACGAAGCGCCGTCCCCCGTCGCCACACTCCTCCGTCGCCTTGGCGGCGAAGCGCGCACTCGTGTTGTTGCGGGCCTTCTCCGAGACCCGCTCCAGCGTGCCGAGCAGATCGCGCGCGTCCGTGTGGGAGACGAGCTCCTCGTCGGCGATGGCGTTCCACGCGTCCAGCGCGGGCAGCCTGGCCAGCAGTCGCATGGTGCGCCGGTACGCGCCCACCGCGTCGAACGCGGCCGCCCGGCAGACAGTTTCGTCCGCGCCCGCCACCCGCCCGGCCAGCACCAGCGAGACGGCGAGCCGCTTGACATCCCATTCCCACGGGCCGACGACGGTCTCGTCGAAGTCGTTCAGGTCGATGACGAGGCGGCCGCGCGCATCGCCGTACAGCCCGAAGTTCGCCGCGTGCGCATCGCCGCAGATCTGCGCGCTCACCCCGGTGACCGGAGTGCCCACCAGGTCGTGGGCCATCAACCCCGCCGAGCCGCGCATAAATGCGAACGGCGAGGCGGCCATCCGGCCCACCCGTATCGGCGTGAGCTCGGGCACCCGGTCGCGGCTGGACTCCTCGACGGCCTCGACCGCGTCGGGCCGCGCCACCGCGAGCACCAGCGAGTCGTGCGAGGCCCGCGGCACCCGGTCCCGCAGCGCCTTCCCCACCTCTTTCAGCGACCGGTCCGCAGCGCCGGGCGCTGCCTGCCCCGGACGCCGTGCGAAGCCCGGCACCACCGGAATGCGCTCCCCGCACGTCGCCCCTGCCCCGACCCCGACCTGCTGCACCGGCATCACCGTCTCAGCCTCGCCCATGACGCGCAGCCTTCCCCGTCGTCGTATGACTTCAACATCAACTGCCAACGACCGTACCGCCGCTGCCCGGCAACCGCCTCCCCCTGTGGATAACGTTGCGCAACTCCGCCGCCTGCAAGGATCAAGCACCCAGCCCCGGCACCTGAGCCTCCGCCCGAGCCGGTAGCCCCGCTCACAGGGGTCCTATTCGCCCTTCGCCAGATACGTGTCGGCCCACAGCGCCAGTTCCTTGAGCGCGGGCTCCATCGCCGCCCCGGCCTCGGTCAGCCGGTACGCGACACGCAGCGGCGGCCCCGCGTCGACCTCTCGCACGACCAGCCCCGCCGCCCCCAGCTCGGTCAGCCGGTCCGAGAGCATGCGCTCGCTGATGCCTGGGATGGCCCGCCGCAGCTCCGCGAAGTGCACCGCGCGCTGCATCAGCACCGAGACGATCGGCCCGGTCCAGCGCTTGCCGAGCAGCTCGAAGACGCGCGTAATGCCCCTATCGACCCTCTTGCACGTCTCGTCGCTGTGTTCCGCCATGCCTCCAAAGTACTGCGCTAACCCCATGAACTTACGATGAGTAAGCACCTATGCTTTCCATAGGTGCATACGGAATTTCAGCAAGTTCCACCCCCCTCATGAAGGACCTCATGGTCACGCTGCTGCACCTCGACTCCGCCGTCTCCCTCGGCGCTGAGGTCGACTCATCGCCCCCGAGCTGGCGATGGCACGCTCCCAGTCCGAGACGGCGGAGCTGTTCCGCTCGCCGACGCCTCCCGGGCATGGCCCTGGCTGCCCGTCTCGCCGCCTGACCACAGGTGCCGCGCGCCCAGCGCACACGACATGCGAACGCCCGCGGAGGCTCCACCTCCGCGGGCGTTTCACGTGAAACAGTCAACGCGGATGTTCCACGTGACTCGTCAACCCGTCAGGGCGCCCACAGCCCGCAGGACGCCCCCACGCTCAAAGCCCGCCGGCCCCCACGCAGCCCGCTCACACCGGCCCGCACACTCAAAGGGCCCCGGGCCCTTTGCTCACAGCCCCGCCAGGCTGCCCGCCGCATACAGGCCCCACGCCCCCCGCTCATCACCCACCGTCCAACCCGGCGTCCCGCGCCAGCAGTGCCGCCTGCACCCGGTTCTCACACTCCAGCTTCGCCAGGATGCGGCTCACATACGTGTTCACCGTGGCCTCGCTCATATGCAGCCGCCTCCCGGCGTCCGCGTTGGACAGCCCATCCTCGAGCAGCGCCAGCACCTCTCGCTCGCGCACGCTCAGCCCGGGAACACCGGCAGGCGGTCTCGATGCTGTCCCCCAACCTCCGAGGACATCAGCACCAGGCACTTGGAGCCCGGGGGCTCCTTCGGGCCCATGCCGCTCAGCCCGGTCGTCGTGATCGTGTCCCCGCTCGGCAGCCGGTCGCGCACCTCTTCCTCGGGCGCCCCGATCTCCACCTGAACGAGCCCCTCGATACCGGCCGTCCCACGCGCGACCCGCCCCGACTCGTCAACCGGCGCCGGCCCCTCGACCCCGTCCCGCAGAATGCCGACGACCTCACGCAGCCCATGCATCGCGCTCACCGAAGCGTCCCGCAGCACCCCGACCGCCTCCCGCTGCCGCGGCGTCAGCTCGGGATCCACCTCCAGCGCGCCCGTGTGCACGGAGATCGGCGCCAACTGGTGACCGAGGCTGTCGTGCATGTCCTGGGCGATCCGCTGGCGCTCACGCAGCCGCGCCTGCCCCGCCACCATCGCGCGCTCGCGCAACAGCTGGACGTTGCGCTGCTGCAGGGCGTGCAGCGGGGTCCGGCGCTGCGTTCAGTAACGGCTGGCCAGCCCCGGTACGACCGCAGTCGCAAGGAAGTACAGGGTGCTGAGCAGCACCAGCGTCGTCGGCGTCTGCTGCGACCAGGTGTCGACGAGCATGGTGCCGACAAAGAGGCCGTACGCGACAGTGAACGCGGCCAGCGCCCGCCCGGCGCCCACGATCCTGCGCCCCGCCGACCAGCCCACGACCTTCAGCAGCGGCGAGAGCGCCCCGGTGACCGTCGGCACCGGCGCGGGCATCCGGCGCCGCAGCAGCGCCAGCAGCGCGGCCGCCACCCCGACGACGAGCAGCCGCAGCCCCGCGCTGCCGGTCAGTCCCTCGGTTCCGGCGGCCATGAAGCCGAGCACCAGCGCGAGCACCACCTCGCCGGCGGTCCTCCTCCGCGACCACAGTTGGGGTGCCGTCAGCCACGTCCAGCCGGCCCGTATCGTCGATGACGCGTTCGCGCCCGCACCCTAAGCAGCCCGCCCCGCCGCCCACGGGCCACTGTCGTCTCGCCCCGGAGCGACGAACGTCGCACAGTCGCACATCCCACACTCCGGCAGCGCGCCCCGAGGGCACCCCCGGCGGGATGACGGCAACACAGAAGCCCCGTAGGTCGATGACCTACGGGGCTTCCGATCTGTGCGCGAGGGGGGAGTTGAACCCCCACGCCCTTTCGGGCACTGGAACCTGAATCCAGCGCGTCTGCCTATTCCGCCACCCGCGCATTGGGTGTTGTCACCTTGGGTCCCACCCGTGCGGTGCGACCCCCTGGCGACATCCAGAAGATTAGCACGGTGCACAGGGTGCATTCACACTCGATTGTTTCGGCAGAGTGGACGAAGGAACAGGGAACGGAGGGCGGCCGCCCCCCACTCCTCCTGGGTGCACCCTGGGTGCGGGACACTGTCAGGAGGCCGCCTCTACGATCCGTGTGAGAGGTGACACTCATCGACGGGGCAGACAAGGGGAACCAGCCGATTTCCCGACGCGTGGATACGATCAGTAAGCAGTACCAGGACGGCAACGACGGAGGAGGTGCCTCATGGGAGTCCTGAAGAAGTTCGAGCAGCGACTCGAAGGTCTGGTCAACGGCACCTTCGCCAAGGTGTTCAAGTCCGAGGTCCAGCCCGTCGAGATCGCGGGCGCGCTCCAACGCGAGTGCGACAACAACGCGACGATCTGGAACCGCGAGCGGACAGTCGTCCCCAACGACTTCATCGTGGAGCTCAGCGCGCCCGACTTCGAGCGCCTGAGCCCGTACTCCGGCCAGCTCGGCGACGAGCTCTCCGGCCTGGTCCGCGACTACGCCAAGCAGCAGCGCTACACCTTCATGGGGCCCATCAAGGTTCACTTGGAGAAGGCGGAAGACCTCGACACCGGTCTGTACCGGGTACGCAGCCGCACCCTCGCGTCGAGTACGTCACAGTCGCCCGAGCGGGCCGCAGCCGGCCCCGGGCCGGCCGCAGCCCCGCAAGGCGGCGCCCGCGGTGGCTACGGCTACCCGCCCGCCGGTGCACCTCCCATGCCGGCCGCGCCGCCTCCGGGCGCCGGCCGACCCGGGCCCGCGCCCGTCGCGGACCGCCGCCCGGCACCCGGCCCAGGCCCGATGCCGAGTACTCAAGTACGACGCTGGATCGAGATCAACGGCACCCGCCATCAGATCTCCCGCCCGACGCTGGTGCTGGGTCGCAGCACCGACGCCGACGTGCGGATCGACGACCCCGGTGTATCGCGCCGGCACTGTGAGATCCGGACCGGAACGCCCTCGACGATCCAGGATCTCGGGTCTACCAACGGCATCGTGGTAGACGGGCAGCACACAACCCGCGCTACGCTCCGCGACGGCTCGCGGATCGTCGTGGGCAACACCACCATCGTTTACCGGCAAGCCGAAGGGTGAAGCGGGGGCAATGTCAGAGCTGACCCTGACGGTCATGCGGCTAGGTTTCCTGGCCGTTCTGTGGCTGTTCGTGATCGTGGCCGTCCAGGTCATCCGCAGTGACCTGTTCGGTACGCGCGTCACGCAGCGCGGCTCACGCCGCAACGCCGACGCACGTCCCCAGCAGACGCGCCAGACCGCCGCGCCGCCGCAGCAGCGCCAGCAGGCGGGCGGCGGCCGCCAGCGTCGTGGGGCGCCCACCAAACTGGTTGTGTCCGAAGGCACCCTCACGGGCACCACGGTGGCCCTGCAGGGCCAGACCATCACGCTGGGCCGGGCGCACGACTCCACGATCGTGCTGGACGACGACTACGCGTCCAGCAGGCATGCCAGGATCTACCCGGACCGTGACGGCCAGTGGATCGTCGAGGATCTCGGGTCCACCAATGGCACATATCTCGACCGGACCCGACTCACCACCCCGACACCGATTCCGCTGGGCGCGCCGATCCGCATCGGCAAGACCGTCATCGAGCTGCGGAAGTAGTACGACAATGAGCGAGCGGAGCGAGCGAGCCGCAGCGGTCCCGACAGCGGACCGGGACGGGCTCCCGACCGGAGGGTGGGCAGTGTGGCTCGAGACCGGCTGTACCCCGAGCCGACGGGCGAGGTGCGCATGAGTCTGTCTCTGCGCTTCGCCGCCGGGTCACACAAGGGCATGATCCGGGAGGGCAACGAGGACTCCGGCTACGCCGGCCCCCGCCTTCTGGCCATCGCCGACGGCATGGGCGGCCAGGCCGCCGGCGAGGTCGCCTCCTCGGAGGTCATCTCCACGCTCGTCACGCTCGACGACGACGTGCCCGGCTCGGACATCCTCACCTCGCTCGGTACGGCCGTGCAGCGCGCCAACGACCAGCTGCGGCTGATGGTCGAGGAGGACCCCCAGCTCGAAGGCATGGGCACCACGCTCACCGCCCTGCTCTGGACCGGCCAGCGCCTCGGCCTCGTCCATGTCGGCGACTCGCGCGCCTATCTGCTCCGCGACGGCGTGCTGACGCAGATCACCCAGGACCACACATGGGTGCAGCGCCTCGTCGACGAGGGCCGGATCACCGAGGAAGAAGCCACCACCCACCCGCAGCGCTCCCTGCTGATGCGCGCGCTGGGCAGCAGCGACCATGTCGAACCCGACCTCTCCATCCGCGAGGTCCGCGCCGGCGACCGCTATCTGATCTGCTCCGACGGACTGTCCGGCGTCGTCTCCCACCAGACGATGGAGGAGACCCTCGCCAGCTACCAGGGCCCGCAGGAGACGGTCCAGGACCTGATCCAGCTTGCGCTGCGCGGCGGCGGCCCCGACAACATCACCTGCATCGTCGCCGACGTCCTCGACACCGACTCCAACGACACCCTGGCCGGGCAGCTCAACGACACTCCGGTCGTCGTCGGCGCGGTCGCCGAGAACCAACTCCAGCTGAACGACGGCGGCGCCATGCAGACCCCGGCGGGGCGCGCGGCCGGTCTCGGCCGCCCCGTGCCCCCGCAGCCGAACGGCAGCTTCGGCCCGCCCGGCAGCGGCGACGGCATGGGATACGGCGGTATGCCGCCCGAGGGCAGCCTCGGGGCGTACACCGACGAGGACTTCGTCAAGCCGCGCGGCAGCCGTAAATGGCTGAAGAGATCCTTCTACATCGTGCTCGCCCTGGGGGTTGTCGGCGGCGGTCTGTACAGCGGCTACCGCTGGACCCAGACCCAGTACTACGTCGGCTCACAGAATGAGAACGTCGCCCTCTACCAGGGCATCAGCCAGGACCTGGCCTGGGTCTCGCTCTCGAAGGTCGAGAAGGACCATCCCGAGATCGAACTCAAGTACCTCCCGCCCTACCAGCGCAAGCAGGTAGAGGCGACGATCACCGCCGACAGCCTCGGCAAGGCACGCACGAAGATCAACGAGCTCGCCGTCCAGGCAGGCGCCTGCAAGAAGGACGAGCAGCGCCGTGCAGCGGCCGACCGCGCGAGCACCCCGCCGCCCGAGGGCACCACCACCGGCCAGCCGACCACCCAGAACGCCAAGACCAAGCCGACCGCAGCTACTCCCTCTCCGGGTCCCACCCTCTCGGAGGAGGAGCAGAAGCTGGCCTCGAACTGCGGAAAGCAGTAACGGCCGTAAGGGGCCTTCTCCACCATGAGCGTTGTCACCAACACCACCACGATCGGCGCGATCGAAGCACCGAGCCGCCGCAACACCGAGCTGGCGCTGCTCGCCTTCGCCGTCGTCATCCCGGTGTTCGCGTATCTCAACGTCGGCCTCGCTCTGAACGGCGAAGTGCCTGCCGGACTGCTCGGATACGGTCTCGGCCTCGGCCTGCTCGCCGGCGTTGCCCACCTCGTGGTGCGCAAGTTCGCCAGATACGCGGACCCGCTGATGCTGCCGCTGGCCACCCTGCTCAACGGCCTCGGTCTGGTGATGATCTGGCGCCTCGACCAGTCGCCCCGGCTGATCCGGCGGGCCGAGACGTACTTCGGGGCCTTCAGCCCCGACGCCCCCAAGCAACTGCTGTACTCGGCGATCGGCATCGGGCTCTTCGTCGGCGTACTGATCCTGCTCAAGGACCACCGGATCCTGCAGCGCTACACCTACATCTCGATGGCGGTGTCGCTGGTCCTGCTGATCCTGCCGGTGTTCTTCCCCGCGGTGAACGGCGCGAAGATCTGGATCAGCCTCGGCCCCTTCACCATCCAGCCCGGTGAGTTCGCAAAGATCATCATCGCGATCTTCTTCTCCGGCTATCTGATGGTGAAGAGAGACGCCCTGGCGCTCGCCAGCCGCCGGTTCATGGGCCTGTATCTGCCGCGCGGCCGTGACCTCGGACCCATTCTCGTGGTCTGGGTGATGTCGATCCTGATCCTGGTCTTCGAGACCGACCTCGGTACCTCGCTGCTGTTCTTCGGCCTGTTCGTGATCATGCTGTACGTCGCCACCGAGCGCACCAGCTGGATCGTCTTCGGCCTGCTGATGTCCGCGGTCGGTGCGGTCGGCGTCGCCTCCTTCGAGCCGCACGTCCAGCAGCGCGTCGAGTTCTGGCTCAACCCCTTCGCCGAGAAGACCTGGCAGCAGAGCGAGCAGATCGGCCAGGCCCTGATGTCGTTCGGCTCGGGCGGCACGCTCGGCACCGGCCTCGGCCAGGGTGACTCCGACCTCATCGGCTTCGCCGCCAACTCCGACTTCATCCTCTCCACCTTCGGCGAGGAACTCGGTCTCGCCGGGATGATGGCGTTCCTGCTGATCTACGGCCTGATCGTGGAGCGCGGCGTACGCACCGCCCTCGCCGCCCGCGACCCCTTCGGCAAGCTCCTCGCGATCGGCCTCTCCGGCGCCCTCGCCATCCAGGTCTTCGTGGTCGCCGGCGGTGTGATGGGTCTCATCCCGCTGACCGGTATGACCATGCCGTTCGTCGCGTACGGCGGCTCGTCCGTGATCGCCAACTGGGCCCTGGTCGGCATCCTGATCCGCATCAGCGACACCGCCCGCCGTCCCGCTCCCGCGCCCGCTCCGTCCCCCGACGCCGAGATGACCCAGGTGGTCCGACCGTGAACAAGCCCCTGCGCCGGATCGCGATCTTCTGCGGGCTCCTCGTGCTGGCCCTGCTGGTGCGTACGAACTGGCTCCAGTACGTAGCGGCCGAGGAACTCAACACGCACTCGAAGAACCGCCGTGTCCTGATCGAGCGGTACGCCGGCGAGCGCGGGAACATCATCGTCGACGGCAAGCCGATCACCGGCTCCGTGGAAACGAACGACACGGACTTCAAGTACAAGCGCACCTACGTCGACGGCCCCATGTGGGCGCCGGTCACGGGTTACGCATCGCAGGCCTTCGACGCCAACCAGATCGAGAAGCTCGAGGACGGCATCCTCACCGGTAACTCCGATCAGCTCTTCTTCGACCGCACGATGGCGATGTTCACCGGCGACAAGAAGAAGGGCGGCAACGTCGTCACCACCCTCAACGGCGCCGCGCAGAAGGCCGCCTTCGAGCGCCTCGGCTCCAAGAAGGGCGCGGTCGCAGCGATCGACCCGCAGACCGGCAAGATCCTGGCCCTGGCCTCCACCCCCTCGTACGACCCCTCGACCTTCGCCGGCTACTCCGGCAAGGACGAGACGGCGTGGCTGGCGCTGGAGCGGGACAACGACAAGCCCAAGCTGAACCGCGCGCTGCGCGAGGTCTACCCGCCCGGCTCCACCTTCAAGGTGCTCACTGCCGCCGCGGCCCTGGAGCACGGCGCCGTCGGCGACATCAACGCGCCGACGGACACCCCGGAGCCGTACATCCTGCCCAACACCCGCACTCCGATGGTCAACCACGCCAACGGCTGCAAGAACGCCAGCCTGAACCAGGCGCTCGAGGTCTCCTGCAACTCCGTCTTCGCCAACCTCGGTGACAAGGTCGGCCGGGACAAGATGCTGGAGACGGCCCAGAAGTTCGGCTTCAACAACCCCGAGATCGACACCCCGGTGCGGGCCGCCGCCTCCGTCTACGACAAGACGATGGACCGCCCCGGCAATGCCCTGTCGTCCATCGGCCAGTTCAACACCGCCGCCACCCCGCTCCAGATGGCCATGGTCACCGCGGCGATCGCCAATGACGGCAAGCTGATGAAGCCGTACATGATCGACCAGCTGGAAGCGCCCAACCTGGACATCATCAAGAAGAACGAGCCACAGGAGATGAGCCGCCCGCTCTCCCAGAAGAACGCGCAGCTCCTCCAGGAGATGATGGAGAACGTCGTCGAGCAGGGCACCGGCGGCAACGCCAAGATCGACGGCGTCCAGGTCGGCGGCAAGACCGGTACCGCCCAGCACGGCGAGAACAACAGCAAGAACCCCTACGCCTGGTTCATCTCGTACGCGAAGAACGCTGACGGCGGATCCCCGGTCGCCGTCGCCGTCGTCGTCGAGGACAGCGAGGCCAAGCGCGACGACATCAGCGGTGGCGGTCTCGCCGCCCCCATCGCCAAGGCCGTGATGCAGGCGGTACTGGACAGCAATGGGTGACGCGAATCACGTCTGGCGCTCATACCTGCACATTGCGATACCGGTCGGGTATCAGGTGACGGTCACGGGCGGACCAGGTGCGGCGTGCCCGGTAGCGTATGCGCGAACAGCACACCGCCGGACCACACACGGGTGCGGTCGGGACTGACGGAGAGGGCTGGAACAGTTATGGAAGAGCCGCGTCGCCTCGGCGGCCGGTACGAACTGGGCTCGGTGCTCGGCCGTGGTGGCATGGCAGAGGTCTACCTCGCCCACGACACCCGGCTCGGCCGCACCGTCGCCGTGAAGACGCTGCGGGCCGACCTCGCCCGCGACCCGTCCTTCCAGGCCCGGTTCCGCCGTGAGGCCCAGTCTGCCGCTTCGCTCAACCACCCGGCGATCGTCGCGGTCTACGACACGGGCGAGGACTATGTCGACGGGGTCTCGATCCCGTACATCGTCATGGAGTACGTCGACGGGTCCACGCTCAGAGAGCTGCTGCACTCCGGGCGCAAGCTGCTGCCCGAGCGCACGCTGGAGATGACCATCGGCATCCTCCAGGCGCTCGAGTACTCGCACCGCAACGGCATCGTCCACCGCGACATCAAGCCGGCGAACGTCATGCTGACGCGCACCGGCCAGGTCAAGGTGATGGACTTCGGCATCGCCCGTGCAATGGGCGACTCCGGCATGACGATGACGCAGACCGCGGCCGTCATCGGCACTGCCCAGTACCTCTCCCCGGAGCAGGCCAAGGGCGAGCAGGTCGACGCGCGATCCGACCTGTACTCCACGGGCTGTCTGCTCTACGAGCTCCTCACCGTGCGTCCGCCCTTCGTGGGCGACTCCCCGGTGGCGGTGGCTTATCAGCATGTACGGGAGGAGCCGCAGCCGCCGAGCAACTTCGACCCCGAGATCACGCCCGAGATGGACGCCATCGTCCTGCGGGCCCTGGTCAAGGACCCCGACTACCGCTACCAGTCGGCCGACGAGATGCGCGCGGACATCGAGGCCTGCCTCGACGGCCAGCCGGTCGCGGCGACAGCGGCGATGGGCGCGGTCGGCTACGGCGGGTACGCCCCGAACGACCAGCCGACCACGGCGCTGCGCCAGGCCGACCCGGGCGGCCAGACGTCGATGCTCCCGCCGATGAACCCGGACGACGGGGGCTACGGCGGCTACGACGACCGCCCGGACCGCCGCCGCCAGAAGAAGTCGAGCACCTCGACGATCCTGCTGGTGCTCGCGGGCATCCTCGTGCTGGTCGGCGCGGTGCTGATCGGCAGGGCGGTCTTCAGCGGCAACGGCGGCGGCAACGGCAATGTGCCAGTGCCGCAGCTGGTGGGCAAGCTGTTCGCGGAGGCCCAGACGGCCGCGACCAACGCGGGCGTCAAGGTCGCCCAGACCGGGACGGCGCGCTGCGAGCAGCCCAAGGGCAGCATCTGCACCCAGACGCCGGCCAACGGCAAAATGCAGCAGGGCGAGACGATCAATGTGGTCGTCTCGGATGGCCCGCCCAAGGTCGAGGTCCCCGACGTCAGGGAGAAGTCCCTGGCGAGCGCCAAGGAGCAGCTGACCGGCCAGGAATTCAAGGTCGAGGTCAAGGAAACCGAGTCCGACCAGGAACCCGGCACAGTACTCGATCAGAACCCCAAGGGCGGTACACAGGCAGAGAAGGGGGCAACGGTCACCCTCACCGTGGCCAAGCAGACCAAGATCAACGTGCCTCCGGTCGTGGGCGCACAGTTCGACGCCGCCAAGGCCCAGCTCGAAGGCCTCGAGTTCACGGTCGCGCGGGTCGACGCGGACTCCAACCAGCCTGCCGGCCAGGTCATCGCGCAGAGCCCGGAGGGCAACTCGAACGCGGCCAAGGGCACGCAGGTCACGCTGACGGTCTCCAAGGGCCCGCAGACGCCGCAGACGCAGGTGCCAAACCTGGCGGGGCAGCCCCTCGGCCAGGCCAAGCAGCTCCTCGCCCAGGCGGGCCTGCAGCTCGGCAATGTCGACGGCTCCACCGACGACAACGCCATCGTCATCGCCCAGGACCCGCAGCCCAACCAGCCCGCCAACCCGCAGCAGCCGGTCAATGTGAAGACCGTCGGCGGGAACGGCGGCGGAAACGGCGGCGGAAACGGCGGCGGATTCATCGGCGGCTCCGACAGCTAGCCGACCGGCAACGCTCCGTACAGCCAGAAGCCCCGGCACCCACCCAAGGGTGCTGGGGCTTTCGCTACGCCCGGGCGACGTCACCCCCCCAGGTCATGGTCCGGAACCCGCCCGCAGGCGCGCACCTCAGTGAGGGCGGCGCACAGCCGTCAGCGCGGAGTAGTAGTCAGCTCTCCACCCGTCCGACGCGTACCCCGTCACTGGCTATCTTCAGCCGCCGGGCCGTCCTCAACGTCGCCATGCTGCTCCGCGACAGCGAAGTCGCACGTCAGGTGCGTACGTACCTCCTCGACATGGAGTACATCGCCCGCACCGCCCCTGTGGAAAACTCCATCCACAGCCCCGCCGGCTCCCTCGACGACCGCATCGACCGGCGCATCACCCATATCCTCGGCACAGCCGTCGTCCCCATGTTCAACGCCCTCATTGAGACCTCGGGCGAACACCGAACGGAACTGATCGCCCTACGCCAGGACGTCCAGAGCGTCGAACGCAGACTCTGCCTCCATCACACGCGGCTGCGTAGGCTCGAGGGCCCACGGGAAGACCGGCCACTCGCCGGAGTCATGGCCGCCATCGACGCCATGAACGGCTACGAGTTCGAAGAGCACATCGCCGAGCTGCTGCGCCGCGACGGCTGCACCGACGTCGTCGTACGCGGCGGTCACGGTGACCGAGGCGTGGATATCACCGGGCGCACGGCCGACGGGCGCCCACTTGTCGTCCAGTGCAAGAGGTTCGCACCCCACAACTCCGTGACGAGCCCCGACATCCAGAAGTTCCTCGGTGCCGCCAAGGTGCTGCACAAGGCAGACGTCGCGCTCTACGTGGCGATCTGCCCGTTCACCCGGGACGCTCTCAATGTCTCAGCCGAGGGCGGCATCACCCCCGTACACCGCGGGCTGCTGGAGGCCTGGAGCGCGGGCGCGGCGCTGGACGTACTTCGATAGCCGACGCCTGACGGAGAAAGAGCCCGAAGTCGCAAAGGCTAGTTGCGGCTTCGGGCTCGGCTCATCGTACGGCTAGCGCAGCTCCTCCGGCAGCGTACGGTCATGGTCGACCCTCTCCGTGCGCGTCAGCTCGCCCCACACGATGTAGCGGTAGTCCGACGTGTACAGGGGCGTGCAGGTCGTCAGCGTGATGTAGCGGCCCGGCTTCGTCTTCCCCGACTCCTTCGGCACCGGCTGCAGCACATCCACGTTGTACTTCGAGGTCTCCGGGAGCCGCTTGTAGACCTTGTAGATGTACCAGGTGTCCTTCGTCTCGAAGACGATCGGGTCGCCGTCCTTCAGCTTGTGGATGTTGTGGAACTTCGCTCCATGGCCGTCGCGGTGCGCGGCGAGCGTGAAGTTCCCCTTGTCGTCCCAGGGGAGCGCCGACTTGATCGGGTCGGTGTAGTAGCCGGCGACACCGTTGTTCAGGGCCTGGACGTCGGTGCCCTTCTTCACCAGCACCTCGCCGTTGTTCATGGCGGGTACGTGAAGGAACCCGATGCCGTCCTTGGTGTCGAGGGCGCCAGGGCCGCGGTTCACCCAGCCGTCGCGCATCTCGTTGCCCTGTTTGGAGGCCTCACGGTCGGCGAGAACGTTCGTCCACCACAGTGAGTAGACGACGAAGAGCCCCAGCACCACGCCCGCAGTGATCAGCAGTTCGCCGAAGACACTGATGACGCCGGCGATCCGGCCACGAGCACGTGCCACTGCACCTTTTCCCGTCTTGAAGTCTCACAGCGCTTCAGCGTCTCAGCCGACGAGCGCGTCCGGTTTTCCCTTGCTGCGCGGCCGTTCCTCGACCATTTTGCCCCACACGATCATTCGGTACGTACTCGTGAATTCCGGCGTACACGTCGTCAGCGTGATGTACCTGCCCGGCTCCGTGAACCCGGAACCCGGCGGCACCGGGCCGATCACGCCCACGTTCGACGGCGCGGTCTGGGGAAGGATGCTCGTCATCTTGTACGTGTAGTACGCGTCCTGCGTCTCAACAACAATCGGGTCCCCCGGCTTGAGACGGTTGATGTACCGGAACGGTTCGCCGTGGGTGTTGCGATGGCCCGCGACCGCGAAGTTGCCCGATTTGTCCGATGGCATCGCGGTCTTCAGCTTCCCCTCGGCGTAGTGCCCGACCATGCCACGGTCGAGGACCTTGGGTTTGCTGATGCCCTCGGCGATCGGGACGACGACATCCAGCTTGGGAATGTGCATTATGGCGAAGCCCTGCCCGGGCTCGAACGCACCGGGCTTGCGGCCGTTCGCCCAGTCGTTCTGGATCTTGTTCGTCTCCTGGTTGGCCTGCTGGCCTGCGCGGATGTTCGTCCACCAGAGCTGGTACGTGACGAACAGCAGCATCAGCACGCCGAAGCTGATGAAGAGTTCACCGATGGCACGGCTGGCGATGACGGCGGGGCTGTCCTTCGCCGCACGCGCAGCACGGCGGGCCTCGACGCGCGAGAGGGGCCTGCCGGACTCGGACGTCGTCGAGGCGGCGGGCTCAGGGCGCTTACGGCCCCGGGCCTTGGCCGCACGGCGCCGCTCCGCCCGGCCGGGACCCGCGGGGGTCTCCACCGCGCCGCGGGTGTCCGCCGTACGCAGAGCGACGGTCTCCTCGTCCGGTACCGGAATCGGGTCGGACACCGGCGCCGCCTCGGCTGTCCGCTGCGGCATCGACACAGGCTCCGGCTCCGGCCGCGCTACGGGTACTGGCCCCGGTTCCTGTACCTGTACCGCTTCCGGCTGGGCATGCCAGTCCCGCTGACAGCCCGCGGTGTCGTCTGCGGGGTACCGGCTGTAGCCAGACCACTCCTGCGGGGGCGGCAGCGGCGACTGCTCCTCCTCCGGAACGCTCGTCGCCCGGAACCACGGCGAGCCGCCCTCCCCCGGCGGCAAAGGGTCCGTCAGCGGGTCGTACTCATACCCGTCCTCAGGGCGCGGACCACTCACGCCACGACCTTGCCCACCACCGGCGCGAGCCCCGCAGAACGCCCGACCGCCCCGGTGTCGCCGCACTGCTCCAGCCAGTTGGCGAGCATCAGATGCCCGTGCTCGGTCAGGACCGACTCGGGGTGGAACTGCACGCCCTCGACGGCCAGTTCACGGTGGCGCAGCCCCATGATGATGCCGTCCGCCGTGCGTGCCGTGACCTCGAGCTCGTCCGGCAGCTCCGCCGGCTCCGCGGCCAGCGAGTGGTAGCGGGTCGCGGTGAAGGGCGAAGGCAGCCCGGCGAAGACACCCTTGCTCTCGTGCGTGACCAGCGAGGTCTTGCCGTGCAGCAGTTCGGGGGCGCGGCCCACCACACCGCCGTACGCCACCGCCATGGACTGCATGCCCAGGCAGACGCCGAAGACCGGAACACCGGTGTCCGCGCAGTGCCGCACCATCTCGACGCACACACCGGCCTGCTCGGGCGTGCCGGGCCCGGGGGAGAGCAGCACCCCGTCGAAGCCGTCCTGTGCGTGCTCGAGGGCGACCTCGTCATTGCGCACGACCTCGCACTCGGCGCCGAGTTGGTACAGGTACTGGACGAGGTTGAAGACAAAGCTGTCGTAGTTGTCGACCACGAGGATGCGCGCGCTCATCGGGCCGCCCCCGTTCCGTCGACCGTCACATCGTTGAACGGAAGCAGCGGCTCCGCCCACGGGAAGACGTACTGGAACAGCACGTAGACGACCGCGAGGGCCAGCACGAGCGAGATGAACGCCCGCACCCATACGTTGCCCGGCAGATGCCGCCAGATCCAGCCGTACATGCTGTCCCTTTCCGTTCGGTACCGCACCAGACTAAAGGGCGGCAGGGGCACATGGGTCAGCTGCGCAAAGCTTCCGGTTTGCCGTCGGTCACAGGCTGGGTGGCGTCCAGATGCGCCCAGGCGATCAGCCGGTGGCTGCTGCCCCACTCCGGGTCGCAGGTGGTGAGCGTCAGATAGCGCCCCGTCCCGTCGAAGCCGGACTTTCGCGGGACGGGGTCGACGACGCCGACGTCGCTCGGCACGGTCCGGTAGGGCACCTTCTCGATGCGGTACGTGAACCAGGTCGTCCCGTCCGTCAGCACCACCGCGTCCCCGGCGCGCAGCTTCGGGAAGTCCTTGAAGGGATCGCCGTACGTGCGCCGGTGGCCGGCGACCGAGAAATTGCCGCTCTCGCCGAGCGCGGCGGTGGAGGCGTAGTGCCCCAGGCCCTTCTTGAGGGTGCCCGTCCTGGTGCCATCCAGGACCGGCCAGTCCCAACTCCCGCCGAAGCGGGGGATGTACATGACGGCGAAGGGCTTGCCGTCCTCGTGCGCCTTCGGAGTCGGCGACACCGTCTGTTTCGGGCTCGGGGGCCGCGAGAGGGCTCTGCGACCACTCGTTCTGGAGCCGCTCGATCTGGCCGTCCGTGGCGCTTTCGGCCTTGACACCAGTCCAGAACACCACATAAGCCACAAAAGGATGATCAAGGTGCCGATGGTGGTGCACAGTTCGCTGAAGGTCCTGACGACCAGGCGCACCGACACCGACTCTCCCAAGCGCTACCCAACGGGCTTCGCGTAGTGGAGATCCACTGTGCCCGAGTAGGCGGGGAGAGTCACCGCCTCACGCTCGTCGACCTTCCAGCCGAGGCCGTACGCGTCCACATACAACTGGTAGTTCTGGATCGCCGGGGAGGCGGCGATCGCCTTCTTGAGCGCGCCCTGGTCACCGACAGCGGTGATCTTGTACGGCGGGGAGTAGACACGGCCCTGCAGGATCAGCGTATTGCCCACGCACCGCACCGCGCTGGTGGAGATCAGCCGCTGGTCCATGACCTGGATGCCCTTGGCGCCGCCCTTCCACAGGGCATTGACGACGGCCTGCAGGTCCTGCTGGTGGATGACAAGGTCGTTGGCCTGCGGCTCGGGGTAGCCGGGGGCGGCCTGAGCGTTCGGCGGGGCGTCGTTGAGGGTGACCGTGAGGGCGGTCCCGCTCAGCTTCTTGGTGCCGGCTGCCCTCTCCAGGGCGCCGAGCTTCTCGTCCTCGGCCCTGGTGGAGCCGTCGTCACGCTGAGCGAGTGCGTCGACATCCCCGCGCAGCGCCGCGGTGGACCGGCTGAGGTCGCCGTTCTTCGCGCTGCGCTGCTGGATCAGGTCGGAGAGCTTCAGCAACGAGGCGTCCGTACGGATGTTGGTGCCCTTGGCGGTGTTGAAGCTGGTAACGAAGATCAGACCGGCGAGGGCGAAGACGGCAGCCGTCAGCAGCCGGACAGTCCCGGCCGTCAACCGGCCACCACCCCTCATCGAGCCTCGCCCACCTTCCTGTCGTTCGAAGCGGTTGACCGGCCCTTGGGGGGAGTCGGCAGAATTGCTCAACGTACCCTTATCTCCTCAGGCGCCGCGGAAGCACTACGCTAACGGACGCCCGGGGGAGGCAGTGGTCCCCCTCGCTCCACCCCCCGGCGCCAGCCACAGTTCCCTGCGCGGTAACGCAGCGCATCGACAGGAGAGTCCCTCGTGCCGAAGTCACGTATCCGCAAGAAGGCCGACTTCACGCCCCCGCCGGCATCGAAGCAGGCGACAAGCATCAAGCTGACCAGCCGTAACTGGGTAGCACCCGTGATGCTCGCGCTGTTCCTGATCGGTCTTGCCTGGATTGTCCTCTTCTATGTGACCGAGGGCGACCTGCCGATCAAGAGCTTCGGCAACTGGAACATCGTTGCCGGCTTCGGCTTCATCGCCGTCGGCTTCGGCGTCTCCACCCAGTGGAAGTAGCTTTTCCGCAGTCCCGCTGTCAAGCCCTGCCCTGAGGTTATCCACAGCGTTGTCCACAGGTGGGGAAAGGTCGGACGATCTGTGGATAACTCTCGGAGCATTGACGCCGGTGTGACTGCATCGGCCATCTTGGTGAAGCGACCCGCCCCTTGTCTCTACTGGGAAAACCCAGCTCAGCGACAAGGGGCACGCTTGTTCCACACAGCATGCACAAGATCCGGCACACGCTGTGGACAACTCTGGGGAAAGGTCTCGCTCAGGTGAGCGAGGCGCTTCTCGCCAGCACGGTTACGACGGTCACCAGGAAGACGAGTGCACAGGTCCCGACCTGCACCAGAGTGCGATGCTCGCGTGGCGCGTAGACGAGGCCGACGGTGACCAGACCGCCGGCCACCAGGCCCCCGATGTGCCCCTGCCATGAGATGTTCTGCCAGGTGAAGGTGAAGAGCAGGCTCAGCGCGAGCAGGGCGACGACCGGCCGCATGTCGAGGTTCAATCGCCGGACGAGCACGGCGAACGCGCCCATCAGGCCGTAGATCGCGCCCGAGGCGCCCAGCGAGGGCTGGTTGGGGGCAGCGAGAAGATAGGCGAGAGCACTGCCGCCGAGGCCCGAGAGCAGATAGACGGCGAGATAGCGGGTGCGGCCGAGGGCCGGTTCGACGAGTCTGCCCAGGAACCACAGGGACAGCAGGTTGAACAGGATGTGCGGCACCTGTTGGTGCAGGAACGCCGCGGTGATCAGCCGGTACCACTCGTCGTCCGCCACTCCGACGATTTCGCCGCCGAGCTGTGGACTGCGGGCGAGTCCGATCAGCTCCATCTCGGCGACGAACCGGTCACCGAGCGCGAGCACCACGCCGTACACCGCAATGTTGATTGCGATGAGGATCTTGGTGACCAGGAAGGGGTCGGCCTCGACGGTGCCGCCTGCGACCGTCCGCGGCTGGTTGGCGGTCGGGGAGTATCCCGTACCGGATCCGGTGCGGACGCACTCCGGGCACTGGAATCCGACCGAGGCACTGACCATGCAGTCCGGGCAGATCGGCCGCTCGCAGCGGGTGCAGCTTATGCCCGTCTCGCGGCCGGGATGCCGGTAACAGCTCGGCAGGCCGTGCGTGCCCCGCGGCTCCTGCGGACTGCCTGGCGCCTGGTCCATGAGGTCCCCACAATCTCTCTGGCTCAACACACCGCCCCGCCCATCCATACGGACGGGCGGGGCGAAAAGGTTCCCTGGGGAATCACACATGGATCACATCGTGGGATCACAAGGGATAACACCCGGGGATCCGGGAATCAGCCCTCGCGGGTCTCGACGACGACCGACTCGATCACGACGTCGTTGACCGGGCGGTCGGTGCGCGGGTTGGTCTGGGTGACCGCGATGGCGTCCACGACCTTCTTCCCGGCCTCGCTCGTGACCTCACCGAAGATGGTGTGCTTGCGGGTCAGCCAGGCGGTGGGCGACACGGTGATGAAGAACTGCGAGCCGTTGGTGCCCGGGCCGGCGTTGGCCATGGCCAGCAGGTACGGCTTGTCGAAGGCGAGGTCCGGGTGGAACTCGTCCCCGAACTCGTACCCCGGGCCGCCGGTGCCGTTGCCCAGCGGGTCACCGCCCTGGATCATGAAGCCGCTGATCACGCGGTGGAAGACCGTGCCGTCGTACAGCTTGTCCGTGGACTTCTTGCCGGTCGCCGGGTGGGTCCACTCACGCTCACCCTTGGCGAGCTCGACGAAGTTCTTGACCGTCTTGGGCGCGTGATTCGGCAGAAGCCGGATCTCGATGTCGCCTTGGTTGGTCTTCAGGGTGGCGTAAAGCTGCTCGGCCACGATCTGCCTTCCGTAAGTCTTCTCTGACGTCTCCCGATCCTCGCACGGAAGAGCCGCCTACACAGAAAGGGCGCCGAGTCGTCGCACGACCGGCGCATTGCAGGGCGAACCGTGGCATCGTCGTCCGCAAAGCTCCCCACATGACCCGGATGCCCGCCCCACATGCCGAGGCGGCTGTCAGCAGGCATGATTTTCAAACGGGTGGAAAGGCGAAACTGTGCCCAACTGGGGATGAACCCCAGTACCCCAGAACGCCACCGAGGAGGAGGATCCCGTGACCCGCATGGACAGCGTGCGCGCCGCGACCGGTACGGCGAAGGAGAGCGTGCAGCACGCCGCGGAAGTGGTGGCGCCCTACGCCGGCACGGCCAAGCACCAAACCGCGTATTACGCACACGAGGCTCGCGTACGGCTCGCGCCCAAAGTCTCGAAGGCCGCGAATCAGGCCCGTTCTCAGTACGACGCGCGAGTAGCGCCGCATGTGCCGCCCAAGGTCGACAAAGCCGCACACCGAGCTGCGGTGCGGGCACGTAAGGCCGCCCGTCAGGCGGCGGATTACACCGTTCCGCGTGTCGAGCACGCGGTGGCCGTCGCTCAGCCCGTGGGGGAAGAGGCTGCGGCTCGCTCCGCTGCCGTGCTGGCCGCTCTGCGCGGACAGGTGACGGCCAAGGAGATTCAGAAGCTGGTGAGGAAGCACGAACGGCGGGCCAGGGCCGGACGTCTCGCCAAGGGTCTCGCGATCATCGGCGTGCTGGCCGGCGGAGCTTTCGCCGCATGGAAGTGGTGGGACAACCAGGCCAACCCCGATTGGCTGGTGGAACCGCCCGCTGCCACGGAGGTCTCCGACCGCGCACCGCTGACGTCCGTCGACGGCAGTGGACAGGGAGATCTCGATCCTGAGGTGCAGGCGAAGCAGGCCGAGGCGGAGGCTAGGGACCGCGACGACCGTCGCTGATCGCATACCGCCCCTGTGGCCGGTGGCGCCGGGACGAGTGTGAGCTCCCGGCGCCTCATGCGGCGGCCAGCGCCCGATCCGTGCCGGGGGCGGAGGCGGCGACGCTCAGCCCGCTGTCGGCGTCGATCACGGGCCGGTGCCTGGTGGCGGGTGAGGAGCCATGGGCCTCGGCGCGGATGCGCTGCTTGATGGTGGGTGGCAGTGATCTGTCGCGCGCGATGGGGCTCCATCGTGTACTGGGGGCCGGCACCATCGCCGGGACACCCTGCGGACGCGCCTGCTTCGGCAGGTCCAGCCCGCCAGGCGTCCGCACGGCCGGCTGCTGAGCGGCGTTGGCAGCGGTGGTCAGCCCCACCGAGGCAAGCAGCGCAAAGAGCGCGGTGATGAACGCGGTCCACAGATTCTTGACCTTGAAGGCGGCCATGACCCCTCGCTTTCGGGTTGAGCGATCTACATACCTTCCTCATGATGTGTACGCATCTTGGGAAGTGGGGGATCTACGCCGCCGCCGTGCAGTTCTTCGGATGAACACCACCCGGACGGTCCAGTGGCGGCCCCAATGACGGCCCAACCGCACCGAACCCGGCCGCGATGACCACCGGGACGAAGGCCGTCATGGGTGCTGGGTCAGCACCAGCATCAGACCGCCGTTGGCGAAGGTCAGCAGCACGGGTGCTCGGGTGGGAGAGGCCGTCCTTCGCCGACTCGATGATCGTCCAGACGCTTGCGGCCTACCGCCGAACAGGCCGTGCGGGACCATCCACGGCCGTGGGAGGGGCAGGCGCACAGCGGGACAAGGATCCGCAGAAGATCCGCGAGGACAACTTCGCCTACGGGATCCAGCGAGCCCTCGACGGCCTGGAGGCCCGGCTCGGCCGTACGGGCAGCTGGGCGCGCGACGAAGGGTACGCCCCCTCGCATGGCTTCATGTGTCTTCGGGGGCAAGCGTCACAGGACCCCCTCCGACCGCGTTTCCGCAGGTCAAAGGGGGTACTGAAACGTGGAGCCTAGGGGAGTCGAACCCCTGACATCTGCCATGCAAAGACAGCGCTCTACCAACTGAGCTAAGGCCCCGGAAAGGTGGATACGACCGAGCAGAAACGTGCCTCGGCCACCGCCGCAGACCAGAGTACCGGGTGACCCCCGTGATCCTGCAAAAGGATTGGGGCTCCCGGCCGGCGACCACGCTCCGTAGGATGCTCGGCGAGGTTCGCAGCAGCGAAGCCCGCTTGGGGAAGCGATGGGGAGACGCGATGGACGCCGCACAGCAGGAAACGACCGCAAGAGCCAGAGAGTTGCAGCGCAGCTGGTACGGAGAGCCACTGGGGGCGCTCTTCCGTCGGCTCATCGATGATCTGGGTCTGAACCAGGCCCGCCTCGCGGCGGTGCTCGGGCTGTCGGCGCCGATGCTCTCCCAGCTGATGAGCGGCCAGCGAGCCAAGATCGGCAACCCTGCGGTGGTCCAACGGGTGCAGGCGCTGCAGGAGTTGTCGAGTCAGGTCGCCGACGGCAGCGTCAGCGCGGTCGAGGCCACCGACCGGATGGAAGAGATCAAGAAGTCGCAGGGTGGCTCCGTTCTGACCGGCACCAGCCAGAGCACGAGCAGCTCTGGCGCGCCGACGGTGCGCCGCGTCGTACGCGAGATCCAGTCGCTGTTGCGCTCCGTCTCGGCGGCGGGCGACATCATCGATGCGGCGGACTCGCTCGCCCCGAGCCACCCCGAGCTGGCAGAGTTCCTCCGGGTGTACGGCGCCGGGCGCACGGCAGACGCCGTCGCCCACTACGAGTCGCACCAGAGCTGATCGAGGCAGGACGCCTCACAAGGGAACGGGGAGCGGGCGCAGCGCAATGGGTGAGGTCTTCGCTGGTCGGTACGAACTGATCGACCCGATCGGACGCGGCGGTGTCGGTGCGGTCTGGCGCGCCTGGGACCACCGGCGCCGTCGCTATGTGGCGGCCAAGGTGCTGCAGCAGAGCGATGCGCACACCCTGCTGCGCTTCGTCCGCGAGCAGGCCTTGCGGATCGATCATCCCCATGTCCTCGCCCCGGCCAGCTGGGCCGCGGACGACGACAAGGTGCTGTTCACCATGGATCTGGTGAGTGGCGGGTCGCTGGCGCATGTGATCGGCGATTACGGCCCGCTGCCGCCCCGTTTTGTGTGCACCCTGCTCGATCAGCTGCTGTCCGGCCTGGCCGCGGTGCACGCGGAGGGGGTCGTACACCGCGACATCAAGCCGGCGAACATCCTGCTGGAGGCTACCGGGACCGGACGGCCGCATCTGCGGCTGTCCGACTTCGGGATCTCTATGCGCAAGGGTGAGCCGCGGCTGACCGAGACCAACTATGTGGTGGGCACGCCCGGTTATTTCGCGCCCGAGCAGATGATGGGCGCGGAGCCGGACTTCACGGCCGATCTCTTCGCGGTCGGCCTGGTCGCGCTCTATCTGCTCCAGGGTCAGAAGCCCGACTCCCGGGCGCTGGTCGAGTACTTCGCCGGCCATGGCACTCCCGGCGCCCCCCAGGGCATCCCGGAACCGCTGTGGCAGGTGCTGGCCGGTCTCCTGCAGCCCGACCCGCAGGCCCGGTTCCGTACTGCCACGGGCGCGCGCAAGGCGCTCACGGCGTCCGTCGAGATGCTGCCGGAGGCCGGGGCCGGCGACGAGCCGGTCGAGGTCTTCGACCAGATCGGGCCGCTCCCCGCGGGATTCGGCCCCACCGGTCCCGTAACAGACCCCCAGGCAGGCCATCAGGGAGGTCAGGGAGCCCAGGCTCCCGTGCAGCAGCCACTCCCCCCGTCGGAGACCGGCAGTTTCCATCTGGCCCCGCCGCCGCAGCAGCCGCCCGTACAGCAGCACAACACACAACTGCCGTACGCGGCACAGCCGCCCACTCCTCCCCCCATGCCTGCGGCCGCGGAGCCAACGCCGACCCCCACACCCACACCCGTACCGGCGCACAGCGCCTCCCCCCTTTACGCCCCAGCGCCCGAGCAGCCCGCGCACTCGCAGAACGCTCCGACCGCACCGGTGCAGTACCAACAAGCTCTTACTCGTGCTTACACCGCCCAGAGCCCGCAGGTTCCGCTCCCGCACGCACCGATTCCGACGGCGGCCACAAAGCGACCGGGACCGCCCCCGAAGGTTGCGGTCCCGGTGCTGCTCGTTGCTCTGCTCTGTTTCGCGGTGGGCATCTGGGCGCTGACCCAGTCCTGAACTACCAGGCGGGCGGCGGCCCGTACTGCCCCGGCCCCGACGCCTGCCCGGGCACCTGTCCCCGATCGGCAGGACCCGGCACCGGAGCCACCCCCGGCCCCGCCACCGCGGTCGCCGTCCGCCGCCGCGACAGCAGCGTCCACACCCCGAGCCCGAGCACCAGCACGGTCCCGGCGCCGATCCCCGCGGCGGCGACCAGCTGCATTGTGTCGCTCTTCGCCGCCTGTGGCGCGCTCTTCCCGCTGTCCGCGGCCTCCTGGTCGTCCTTGGTGACCTCGAAGTCCCCTGCGGGCCCCGCGTACGCCGGAGCGCCGTTCGCCTCGCCCTCGACGTTCACCCGCAGAGTCAGCGGGATCGCCGCCTCGCCGAACTCCTCGCCGACTTCCGGGTTGAGCGTGACCGAGAGGTAGTACCAGCCGGCGAACCGCATGGCGCTGGTCGAGCTGTTGGAGTCGTAGCGGTTCTCGTACGCCACCGGCGGCAGCGGATCCATCGCCAGCGACTTCTGCTTGCCGTCGTAGTACACGCTCGACGCGTCCTGCACGATCCCGCGGGCCGGGTTGTGCAGAGCCAGCACGAGGGCGTTGCCGACGCCCTGCGCGCTGTCGTCCACCGCGCTGGTGCCGAGGTCGGCGCTGGCGAAGATCTGCTGTCCCCAGTCGACCGGCACCCGGTAGAAGAGCGTCTGGCCGGGCGTGATCTCGTCCCGCCACTCGCCCTGCGTGAGGCCGGTGGCGTCGGTGAAGCTCGTGCCGCCGTGCCGCTTCTCCGGGCCGCCGCCGGGCACGGCGGGCGACGCGGACGGCCAGTTCTCGCGCGGTGCCGTCGGGCCGGCGGACTTCAGCCCCGGTTCCGAAGCGAAACGGATCTCCACATCCCATGGCTCGGGCGTCGACGTGCCCTCACCGGACCGCTCCAGAAGCACGTAGTACGCGCCCGCCTCCTGGCAGCTGCTGCTGTCCTTGTCGATCGTCCGGTCCGCGTACGCGGCGACCGGCCTGGCGTACGTGGCGGAGCCGAACTGGGCGTCGTCGTCACCGCACTTGGTCCCCGAACGGTCCTCGATGGTCACCGTCAGCTTGTCCGCGTACCCAACCTTGGTGGCCAGCTTGGGGACGGCCACCGCCGAGACGTACGCATTGGTCTTGGCGTCCAGGTCGACACGGTAGTAGCGCTTCTCGCCGGGCTTGATCGTGTCCTTGTAGGTCGATCCGGCCGTCAGGGGCGGGCCGTCGGTGTTGACCGCCGAGCCCCGCACCACCTTGGCCTCGCTGTCGAAGGCGTACGGATTGGGCTCGCCGACCGCCCACGCCTGCCCGGGAAGCGCCGTCACCGCGCACATCGCCGCCATGCCGGCCAGCGCCACCCGGCCCCTGCCGCGCTGCCTCTTCACGCGCTTCTCCTTGGTGTGGTCGTGTTCGTGGCGGTGCCCGTCGCCGACTTGCGCCGTACCAGTACGAGCACCAGCCCCGCGATCAGGACGACCGCCCCGCCTGCCGCTGCGGCGATCGCGGTGCCGGTCCATCCTGCCCCGCCGGTCGCTTCACTGTCTGCGCGGATAGCCGAATCACCCTTCTTGTCAGCCTTGTTCGCGAGGGCGGGCGCGTTGTGCTGCGGCCCGGCCAGCTCGTCGCCCATCACCGCCACTCGCAGCACCACACCGATCTGCGGGTTCTCAGCGATCTCGGCGGCCTTCGCGCCCAGGGTGACGGCAATGCAGAAATCGAGTGTCGCCCCTTGGCCGCAGTGCCCCCACGGCCTGCTTCATGCCCGCACGGTCGAGCGGTTCAACGGGCCGGACCAGCCGGGTGTCTGTACAGCCCTTGGGCTGATCGGCGCCGTAAACCCGCAGGCCGGTGGGAAAGCCATCGGGGGGGCGTCGACGACCGTCCCGACGGCCGCGCGGGCGGAGACCATCCGGGTCTGCCCGCTGCCGTCGTCGTCCATGGAGCCGGAGGGGTCGAGCACCATCACCAGGCCGCTCTTGCCGTCCGGCGCTTCAGCCTGCCGCGCTTGCCCCGGCCGACTCGCCTCCCCTGCCTGCCCGTCCGCCCCGCTTGCCCGCCACCGTCG
This sequence comes from Streptomyces sp. NPDC000880, assembly GCF_053599675.1. Taxonomy (NCBI): domain Bacteria; kingdom Bacillati; phylum Actinomycetota; class Actinomycetes; order Kitasatosporales; family Streptomycetaceae; genus Streptomyces; species Streptomyces sp. NPDC000880. The sequence continues at coordinate 62,809 of NZ_JBSFMS010000007.1, forward strand.
TACGGCGACCCAGTCGTGCCTTCACCCGTGTTCCCCTCCCGAGACCTCGATGTTTGCTCTTGCAAGTTAATGATTTGCTTGGGTGAACTCAAGAGCAAGATTGTCACGGTCACGCAACGGCAGAGGAGGTTGTGGGCAGCGGGCAGGCTGCGGGCAGCAGGAAGCCCCGGCCGCTTCGGCGACCGGGGCTTCGTACCAAGACTGCTGCGTCTCACACACCCGAACCTGCGGGCACGGAGTCGGTCGCCTCCGTCCACAGATCCTGCTCGGCGCGATCCGCCTGGATCTGGCGGTACACGAGGAGCCCGCCGATGGCGGCCAGTGCGACCAGGAGAAGCTTCTTCACCGCGCGACCTCGTCTTTCCTTGACGTATGAGGACTTCTGGCGCCCGACTATACACACCGACCGATACCGATCGGTGACCTGCGTACGGCGTGCGAGGGACCCGCGAACGCCCCAACTCAACCCCCGGACAAAGCGATCGGCCCGGATGGAGAAGCTCCGTCCGGGCCGAATCACAACTGTGGGGCTAACAGGATTTGAACCTGTGGCCTCATCCTTATCAGGTCGGTCACACACCCCTGCCACACCAGGGGATGCGGCCGGTTCACCGGCCTCGGTGATCTTTGGTGATCGGCCGTAACCGCCGGTGTTTGCTGCTGTTGGTGTCAGGCGCTGATGTCAGGAGAAGCACCGGGCTTGACACGCAGCCGCAGGAACGGCCCGGGGTTCGCTGGTCAGTCGCTGAGCGCCCTTCGACGGCCCCGACACTCCGACTCGAGGGTTACCAGGTTTCGACGCCGCCGCCGACCCATTCAATGACGGTGGTGTCGTCGAGCCGGATCAGCTCGCTGTTGGCGTAGCCAGCTTTGTCCAGGAAGTGTCGCAGGTCGCGTGGGCTGTGGGCGATGCCTACTCGTTCCCCTTTGATCCGTACGGGGCGCCCGCCGGTCGGGAGCAGCGGTTCGACGATGACGGGGGGCGGTTTCCTCATGACGATCAGTCTGCCCCGTCGCCGACCGCAGCGGCACCCTGGGCGACACCAACGACCGGGCCGGAAAACTGGCCGCAGCCACCGCACGTATCGCAGCACTGCGACGCGAGGTCGGTGTAGCGGCTTTGGGCGGGAGCTGCCATGGGGCGAGTGATCATGGCCCCTTACGCTGGCCGCGATTCGGGCAGTCTCCTGACCTGCCCGCAATAGCCCGAATCGGGGCCATGATCTTAGAGGCTCGCCCTATGGTGGCTGCCTAAAGCCGTGGAGCCGACCGCCCCAGCCACGTGCCGGCTGTTTTCGCCTCAGCCAAGATGGCTCGCTCTAGCCGCGCGACCGGCGTAGCCGGGGACGGAGCGGGGCGGAGACAGGAGCGTCGTCCCCGGCGGTGAGCCGGGGAGCGCGCGGCGAGCGGAGCGAGCCGCCTTGATCGAGGTAGAGAAACCTGTAACAGGCCCTAGCTGGTGCGAGTGAGCGCGGTCAGGTGATCCAGGTATTCGCGGCCTGCCGTCTCCGTGGCGTAGTCGCGATTGACGATGGCCGCTAGCTCTCGGCTGACCATGAGCAGGGAAGGCAGAGACTGCCGGTCCCCCTTCAGCGCCCACTCGCCGTAGTTGACGGCCTGGTCCAAGTCGCCCTGCCGGGCTGCCACCACGCCGAGGGTGATCCGTGCCTCCGCCATGCGCATGGGCGAGCGCTCGGAGCCGTCGAAGTCCGTGCCCGCCCGGATGACCTCGTGGGCAAGGTTCTCCGCGAAGCGGTCCTCTCCCAGCAGTCGGTAGCAGTCCATCGCGTAGAAATCGAACTTCGCCGGGTCCACTACAAAGTGGTGATCAAGGTTCTCGGGGTACGGCATCCCTTCAAGGAGCTTTCGGCCTCTGTCCAACGCCACTTCGGTTTGTCGCCGGTCCCCCAGTCGCGCCCATCCCTTCGCCTCCTGGGCCGCGAGCTGCACCGCAACCCCATGCGTCGGAGACGCGTTCGTCCCGGCCTGCGACGCAGCCAGGATCCCGCGGTAGTCACCGGTCGTGAGTGCGAACCACGCACGCATCTCGTGCGCCCAACCGGAGATCTCCGGGTTGTCAGCCTCGCGAGCTAAAGACAGGGCTGCCCTGCGGGTGCTCTCCGCCGCTGCTCGGTCGCCCATGTCGTACTCGACGCAGCCGATCAAGAGCGCGAGCCATCCGGACAGGGTGAGCACTTCACGGTGCTGAGCGAGCGTGAGCCGCTGCGACTGGAGCCCGGCGACGCGCTTGAGCCACTGCCGTCCCTCCATCGCGAGCTGTGCGCCCGGCAGGTACGGATACTCCGAGCACAGCCGGTCGGTGGTGATCCGGAGGGCATCGAGCGTGGCGTTGTCGACGTCGGACGCCTGCAACCGGCTGATGATGTCCAGGGTCTCCATGCCGCTCGCCGCAACGATCTCGGCGTTCCCGTCCCGCTGCCCGACAACCGGGAAGATCGCGTGGGTCACGGTGCCGAACGTGGCCGCAATGATCGGCTTGTAGAAGTCGCTCGGCATGACCTCGCCAGACTCCCACCGCTTCCACTGGCGCACCATGCTGGAGCCTTCGGGCAGCGGCTTCGGCGAGTGGGCACGCAGCGCGGCGACCACTTCGGCCTGTGACCACTGTCGGGCTTCTCGCTCCGAGGCAATCCGTCGCGCCCATGCCGGCCGTTCGTCGCTCATGTGCTGCCCTCCCGTCGGGGTGCTTGCCTTCGAGTCTGGCACTCGGGGAGCTGGTGACACGGGGGGTGACAGGGGGTTGGCACCAAGGCTGTCCCCCAGTGACACCACGCCTGTCCCTAGTTACCCAATCGCGCAGCGCGCATGGTGGATCACCTGTCAGGCACTGCTCGGGGACTGGGCTCGCTTCTCCAACTCGGCTACTCGGGCAGCAAGTTGCTGAATCTCGGAGTGGATGGCATTGATCTCATCTCGGTTAGCGGGCCCGCTGGCTTCTTGCCCGGCTTCGCCTGTGCTCAGCGGGGACTGCACGAAGTACCCCCGGGTCGGCACCGAGACAATCACGCCCTCATCAGCAAGCACCTTCAGCGCGTTGCCCACGGTCACCGTCGTGACCTTGAAGCGGTCGGCGAGTTCGCGGAGTGATGCGAGCCGGTGCCCTGCCGGTAGCGGGGTGCTGGCGATCTCTTCCCGCAAGGCGTCGGCAATCTGCACTTTCTTGGGCCTGGGGTCGTGGGCTTCAACCGTCATGAGCCGAGAGTACCGATCAGGGCGACATAGCACAGCCTATGCCGCACTACCTCTTGTGATCTACTCTGCTATATAGCAAGCTATGTCACGTGGTCGAAGGGCCACAAACCCGGAGGGCGACGCTCCTACCGCCAAGCAGTTTCGCCGCCCTCCTTCGTCCCTCGAAGGGAGCTTCCATCATGCCCGTGACGCTCTACGTCTCGCACCCTGCGCCGTTATCGGCTCCGCTGTCTCGCACCGAGGACGCTCAGGTCGTCCCCTCGCCATGCCACGCCTGCGGAATCGCGGGTGGTACGGACTGGATCAAGGTGGACGGCATCGGCGTCCTCGTCCACAACGCCCGTGGTCGCGAGCGGTGCCCGGTGGCCGTTGCCTTCGACTGGGAGACCGGCAATCCGCTGGCTCCCGTCTCCGGGGCGGTGGCGGCATGACCACTGCGACGATCACCGCGAACGAGCGGCTGCGCGGGGCGATGGTGGCCGCGAATGTCACGTTCGAGGGCCTGGCCGACAGGCTCGGCGTCGATCCGAAGTCGGTGGAGCGCTGGATCACCCTCGGCCGTACCCCGCACGCGAGGAACGCTCACGCGGCAGCGAAGCACCTGCACGCCGACCCGTATCACCTGTGGCCTCGGCTAGATGAGCGTCACCGGTCGGTGCCGACGTCTCGCGATGAACTGGTGACCTGCTACCCGACCCGCAGCGTCGTCCCGCTCGAACTGTGGCGCTCGACCCTGGCTGGTGCCGTGGGCGTGATCGACCTCGCCGTGGCGAACCCGCTGTTCCTGGTGGATGCGGTCTGGGACTTGGCCGCGCTGCTCGCCGACAAGGCCGCTGCCGGTGTCCGGGTCCGTCTCGTCGGCCCCGCCAGCTCGTCGCCGGTGACGCTGGCTGACGTCTTCCCCTCGCTCACCTCGGTGCCCGGTGTCCGGCTGGCTGAGCACTCCGGGCTGCACGCCGACGTGGTGCGGGCGGATGACGACTTGCTCGTCTCGACTCCGGTGGACGGCCTGGTCCCGGTGCTCTCCCCGGTCATGCACCTGCGCCGCCTTGGCCCGGCCCCGCTCACCTCCGGCTACCTGACGGCGCTGGATCACCTCTTCGCCACCGCCACCCCGGTCCACGCTGCTCGGCTTCGGGCGGTGGCTGCATGACCCGTCTGCCCGTTCCCCCGGCCGCCGTTGCTGATGTGGCGGCGGCCGTGGGCACCGACCCGCTCACTCTCGCCGACCTCCTACGCGTCGCCTCCACACCCGGGTTCGACCGCTGGCAGGAACAGATCCGGCGCACGGGCGGCTGCTCCGACCCGATCCACCTCCAGGGCTGGACCATCACCAAGGACCGCCAGACGGCCGAGACCCTGTACGCCTACTCGACCGAGTCCGAGCCAGGCGGACGGCTCCGGGTCGCCTGCGGCAACCGCCGCGCCTCCCGCTGCCCCTCCTGCGCCTGGACCTACGCGGGGGACACCTACCACCTGATCCGCGCCGGGATCACAGGCGACGAACGCAAGGACGTGCCCTCAACCGTCCGGGATCACCCTCGCGTGTTCGCCACCCTCACGGCACCCTCGTTCGGCCCGGTGCACAACCGACCGGCCTCCGGCGTCTGCCGCTGCGGCACCGCCCACCACGAGGACGATCCCGCCCTTAGCACGGCGCTGAACCCGGAGCGCTACGACTACTCCGGGGCGGTCCTCTGGAACAACTACGCCGGGCAGCTCTGGCAGCGCTTCACGATCTACCTGCGCCGTGAGATCGCCGCACGCGCGGGCCTCTCCCAACGCGCCCTGGCCGACGCCTGCCGGGTCTCCTTCGGCAAGGTCGCCGAGTTCCAAAAGCGCGGCGCGGTCCACTTCCACGCTGTCGTGCGCCTCGACGGTCCGGACGGCCCGGACACCGAGCCTCCGGCCTGGGCCACCGTGCCACTCCTCGACGACGCGATCCGTGCTGCTGCCGCCCGCGTGGCTGTGGAGGTGCCTTCGGTCGGCACCCACCGGGCCCGAACGCTGCGCTGGGGAACGCAGGTAGACGTGCAGGCCATTGGGGCTCTCGGCCGGGAGGACCTGACCGAACAGGCAGTTGCTGCCTACGTGGCCAAGTACGCCACCAAGGCCGCCGAGACCACCGGTACCGTCGACCGCCGCATTGGGGAGCTCTCGGAGCTGGACCGGCTGAACCTGCCCACCCACACCCGGCGGCTCATCGAGGCCTGCTGGGACCTGGACGCCGACTACCCGGAACGGCTGCTGGCGCGCTGGTCCCACATGCTCGGCTTCCGCGGCCACTTCTCCACCAAGTCCCGCCGGTACTCCACCACCCTCGGCGCACTCCGCCAGGTCCGCGCCGACTACCGCGCCCGCCAGGAACGCCAAGCCCGCGGCCTGCCGGACATCGACCCCGACGATCAGGAGGGCTCCACGCTCGTGCTCGCCCACTGGACCTACGCCGGGCACGGCCACACCCCCGGCGAATCCTGGCTCGCCCAGACCATCGCCAACGACATCAAACAGAACCGCGAGCTAGTCCGAGAGGTCCGAAGCGAGCTGGAGGGGGACGGCTGGGATGACTGATGAGCTGCTGACTGTCCCGGAGGTGATGGCTCGCCTCAAGGTCGGCCGTACGGCGGTCTACGACCTGATCCGGACGCGCCGTCTCCCCTCGCTGACCATCGGCCGTAGTCGCCGAATCCCTGCGGACGCCCTGCGCGCATTCCTCGCGTCTCGCCTGGAGGAGGCTGCCTGATGGCCAAGCGTCGCCCCAATGGCGGGGGAACCATCACCAAGCGCAAGGACGGTCGGTACCAGGGGGCTGCCTACGTCACCAATACTGACGGCCACCGGGTGCGGAAGTTCGTCTACGGCTCGACGTACGACGAAGCGGCCGAGAAGCTCGGCAAGCTCCAAGACCAGGAGCGCAACGGCGTCCCGGTGCCGTCTCGTAGCTGGACGGTCGGGGAGTGGCTGGCCTATTGGCTTGAGCACATCGTGAAGCCCAACCGCGAGTACAACACGTACGCGAAGTACGAATCCAAGGTCCGGCTGTACCTCATGCCGCACCTCGGCAAGAAGCCCATGGTCCGGCTCACGCCTGCTCAAGTTCGCGCGTTCATGACGACGTTGGAGCAGCGCGAGCAGGTGCCGGCCGCCACTCGCTTCGAGGTTCTGCGGGTCCTTCGCAACGCGCTCAATCGGGCCCGGCTGGAAGAGCTCCTGACGCGCAACGTGGCTGAGCTGGTGGACATGCCGAAGGTGAGCAAGGGGGAGGGCAAACCGTGGACCGCGCGCGAGGCGATCGAGTTCCTGCGCGCCACTCGGGCTCACCGGCTGTACGCGGCGTGTGTCCTGGTCTTGGTCCTCGGCCTTCGGCGGAGTGAAGTGCTCGGCCTGCGCTGGCAGGACATCGACTTCGAGCGCCAGCAGTTCACGCCGGTCAAGCAGGTGCAGCGCGATGACGACGGCCTGGTGCTCAAAGACCTCAAGACCGAGTCGTCTCAGGCCGTGCTGCCCTTGCCCAAGTTCTGTGCCAGCGCGCTGGAGGAACGGCGGTACCTGCAAGAGCTCGAGCGGAAGATAGCGGGCGATGCCTGGAAGCAAGCGACGGACGCAGACTTGATTTTCTCGGAGCGGCACGGCGGGATGATCGAGCCTCGCGGCTTCTCTCGTACCTTCGACGCCCTGGTGAAGCGAGCTGGTCTTCGGCGGATCACGGTGCGGCTGGCTCGTCACACCTGCGGGACGCTGCTGGCCTTCCTGAAGGTGCATCCCAAGGTCGCCCAGGCGATCCTCCGGCATAGCCAGATCAGCATGACGATGGACATCTATACACACGTTGTGGATAACGATCGACGCGAGGCTGCGGCCCTGCTCGCCGACCTCTTAGAAGATCCGCTCATCGGCTGATGTCAGCTACTGATGCAAAAGACCCCCAGGCTTCATCACCTGGGGGTCTTTCGGCTGGTGGGGCTAACAGGATTTGAACCTGTGGCCTCATCCTTATCAGGGATGCGCTCTAACCAACTGAGCTATAGCCCCGCCGCGCTGCGCGCTGACCTCTGAAGATTAGCGCACGTCCGGGGCAGTACCAAAATTGGTTACTCGTCCTCCGCCAGAGTCAGCTCCACGCCACCGACGAAGCCCGCGGACAGGTTGTAGATGAACGCCCCGAGCGTCGCCAGCGCTGTAGCCAGCACCACATCGATCACCGCGATGACCGAGGTGAAGATGAGCACCCGTGGCAGCGAAAGGAACGACTGGAGGTCGAAGCCATTGTTCTCGTTGGAGCCGGTGGCCTGGCTGATCGTCCCGCCGACCGTGGAGAACACCCCCATCGCGTCCATGACCATCCACAGCACCGCGGCCGCGATCACCGTGCAGATGCCCAGCGCGATGGAGAGCAGGAAGCTGACCTTCATCACCGACCACGGGTCGGCCTTGGCCACCCGCAGCCTCGCCTTGCGGGTACGCGGCGTCGTACGCGCCCCGGTCCGCGGCCGGCGCACAGCGCCACCCGCCTGCGGCACGCCGCCACCGCCCTGGGGCGAGGGATACGCCTGCGGCGGGTGGTACGGCTGCCCCGACTGCTGCGGCGCCGGCTGCTCGCCATCGAACCTCTCGTACGGGGGTGTGTGCCCCCGGGTGTCCGTCACCGTAACCCCCTGGGAGTCCGCGGCAGGGCCACGGGCACCGCTCGCTCCGGAAGCGGCCGATCCGGCGCCCGTGGCTCCACTCACGCTTTACTCCTCGTGCTCCCCGGTCGAAGGCTGCGTGCCCTCGACCACCGCCTCGACCGACTCACCGTCGGCCTCTTCGGTCCCGTCGACCTCTTCGGCCTCGCGACCCGCCTCGGCGTTACGCGCGATTCCGACCACGGCATCGCGCTTGCCAAGGTTGATCAGTTGGACGCCCATGGTGTCACGGCCCGTCTCCCTGACTTCGTTGACTCGCGTACGAATCACGCCGCCACCGAGGGTGATGGCGAGGATCTCATCCGTCTCCTCGACCACCAGCGCACCCACGAGCGAACCGCGGTCTTCCACAATCTTGGCGGCCTTGATGCCGAGGCCGCCGCGACCCTGGACGCGATACTCGTCGACGGCGGTCCGCTTCGCGTACCCACCATCGGTGGCAGTGAACACGAACGTACCGGGCCGGACAACATTCATCGAGAGCAGTTCGTCGCCCTCACGGAAACTCATGCCCTTTACACCCGACGTCGCACGCCCCATCGGACGCAGCGCGTCATCCGTCGCGGTGAACCGGATCGACTGCGCCTTCTTGCTGATGAGCAGCAGATCGTCCTCGGCCGACACCAGCTCGGCGCCGATCAGCTCATCGTCGCTGCCGTCCTCCGTCTCACGGAGATTGATCGCGATGACGCCACCCGAGCGGGGCGAGTCGTAATCCTTCAGAGACGTCTTCTTCACCAGACCACCCTTGGTGGCGAGCACCAGGTAGGGCGCGGCGTTGTAGTCGCGGATCGCCAGGATCTCGGCAATCTGCTCATCCGGCTGGAAGGCCAGCAGATTGGCGACATGCTGACCGCGCGCATCCCGGCCGGCGTCGGGGAGTTCGTACGCCTTGGCGCGGTAGACACGGCCCTTGTTGGTGAAGAACAGCAGCCAGTGGTGCGTCGTGGAGACGAAGAAGTGGTCGACGATGTCGTCTTCCTTCAGCTTCGTGCCCCGTACGCCCTTGCCGCCGCGCTTCTGCGAGCGGTAGTCGTCCGTCTTCGTTCGCTTCACATAGCCGCCACGCGTGATGGTGACGACGATGTCCTCCTCGGCGATCAGGTCCTCCATGGACATGTCGCCGTCGAAGGGCACCAGCTTGGAGCGCCGGTCATCGCCGAACTTCTCTACGATGACGGCCAGTTCCTCGCTGACGATCTGACGCTGCTTCTCCGGCGAGGCCAGGATCGCGTTGTACTCGTCGATCTTCGCCTGCAGGTCGTCGTGCTCGGCGACGATCTTCTGGCGCTCCAGGGCGGCCAGTCGGCGCAGCTGCATCTCGAGGATGGCGTTGGCCTGGATCTCGTCGATCCTGAGCAGGCCCATCAGGCCCTCGCGCGCGACCTCGACCGTGTCACTGCGCCGGATCAGCGCGATGACCTCGTCGATCGCGTCCAGTGCCTTGAGCAGACCGCGCAGGATGTGCGCCCGCTCCTCCGCCTTGCGCAGGCGGAACTTCGTACGCCGGACGATGACCTCGATCTGGTGGTGCACCCAGTGGCGGATGAAGGCGTCCAGCGACAGCGTGCGCGGCACGCCGTCGACCAGCGCCAGCATGTTCGCGCCGAAGTTCGTCTGCAGGTCGGTGTGCTTGTAGAGGTTGTTCAGCACGACCTTGGCGACGGCGTCGCGCTTGAGCACGATGACCAGGCGCTGGCCCGTACGGGACGAGGTCTCGTCGCGGACGTCGGCGATGCCGCCGATCTTGCCGTCCTTCACCAGGTCGGCGATCTTCTGCGCGAGGTTGTCCGGGTTGGTCTGGTACGGAAGCTCGGTCACCACCAGGCACTGCCGGCCCTGGATCTCCTCGACCTCCACGACCGCGCGCATCGTGATGGAGCCGCGTCCGGTGCGGTACGCCTCCTCGATGCCCTTGCGGCCCACGACCAGCGCCCCGGACGGGAAGTCCGGGCCCTTGATCCGTTCGATGAGCGCGTCGAGCATCTCCTCGTGGGTGGCCTCGGGGTGCTCCAGTGCCCACTGCGCGCCGGCCGCGACCTCGCGCAGATTGTGCGGCGGGATGTTGGTCGCCATACCGACCGCGATCCCCGCCGAACCGTTGACCAGCAGGTTCGGGAAGCGCGCCGGCAGGACCGTCGGCTCCTGGTTGCGGCCGTCGTAGTTGTCCTGGAAGTCGACGGTCTCCTCGTCGATGTCCCGGAGCATCTCCATCGACTGCGGCATCAGCTTGCACTCGGTGTACCGCATGGCGGCAGCCGGGTCGTTGCCCGGGGAACCGAAGTTGCCGTTGGAGTCCACCAGCGGCATGCGCATCGACCACGGCTGGGCGAGGCGTACGAGCGCGTCGTAGATCGAGGAGTCGCCGTGCGGGTGGTACGTACCCATGACGTCACCGACGACGCGGGCGCACTTGTAGAAGCCCTTCTCGGGCCGGTAGCCGCCGTCGTACATCGCGTACAGCACACGCCGGTGGACGGGCTTGAGGCCGTCCCGTACGTCGGGCAGCGCACGCGAGACGATGACGGACATCGCGTAGTCGAGATACGAGCGCTGCATCTCGGTCTCGAGCCCGACGGGCTCGATCCGCAGCACCGGCTCTTCTTCTTCGGTCGTGGCGGGAGTGTTCTCGTCGGCCATTGCTGGTCAAAATCCTTTCGAAGCGGTCAGCGACAGACCGACTCAGATGTCGAGGAAGCGGACGTCCTTGGCATTGCGCTGAATGAACGAGCGCCGCGCCTCGACGTCCTCGCCCATCAGCACCGAGAACAGGTCGTCGGCCTGCGCCGCGTCGTCGAGCGTGACCTGGCCGAGCACGCGGTGGTCCACGTCCATCGTGGTGATGCGCAGCTCCTCGGCGTTCATCTCGCCGAGACCCTTGAAGCGCTGGATCGAGTCTTCCTTGATCCGCTTGCCGTTCTGCTTGCCGAGCTCGACGAGCGCATCGCGCTCACGGTCCGAGTACGCGTACTCGAAGTCGTCCCGACCCCACTTGATCTTGTAGAGCGGCGGGCGCGAGAGATAGACGTGCCCTGCCTCGACCAGCGGCCGCATGAAGCGGAACAGGAAGGTCAGCAGCAGCGTGTTGATGTGCTGGCCGTCGACGTCGGCGTCCGCCATCAGGATGATCTTGTGATAGCGGAGCTTCTCGATGTCGAAGTCCTCGTGGACTCCGGTACCGAAGGCCGAGATCAGCGCCTGGACCTCGGTGTTCTGCAGGATCTTGTCGATCCGCGCCTTCTCGACGTTCAGGATCTTGCCTCGGATGGGCAGGATCGCCTGGTACATCGGGTTACGGCCGGACTTGGCCGAGCCGCCGGCGGAGTCACCCTCGACGATGAAGATCTCGCACTTCGTCGGGTCGTTGGACTGGCAGTCGCTCAGCTTGCCCGGCAGCGAAGCCGACTCCAGCAGGCCCTTGCGGCGGGTCAGGTCGCGGGCCTTGCGTGCCGCGACGCGCGCCGTCTGCGCCTGGATGGACTTGCGGATGATGTCCGCGGCCTCGTTGGGGTTGCGGTCGAACCAGTCGGTGAGGTGCTCGTGCACGACCTTCTGGACGAAGGTCTTCGCCTCCGTGTTGCCCAGCTTGGTCTTGGTCTGGCCCTCGAACTGCGGCTCGCCCAGCTTGACCGAGATGATCGCGGTCAGACCCTCGCGGATGTCCTCGCCGGAAAGGTTGTCGTCCTTCTCGCGCAGCAGCTTCTTGTCGCGCGCGTACCGGTTGACCAGGCCCGTCAGAGCGGCTCGGAAACCCTCCTCGTGGGTGCCGCCCTCGTGGGTGTGGATCGTGTTCGCGAAGGAGTACACACCCTCGGTGTACTGGGAGTTCCACTGCATCGCGATCTCGACCGAGAGCATCCGCTCCTTGTCCTCGGACTCGATGTCGATGACGGTCGGGTGGATGAGCTCTCCCTTGCGGGAGTTGAGGTACTTGACGAAGTCGACGATGCCGCCTTCGTAGTAGTACGTCACCGTGCGTGCGGGTGGCTCTTCGTCCGGCTCCTCGGGGGCATCGGCACCCGCGGTGGCTTTCGCCGACTCGCGCTCGTCCGTCAGCGTCAGGGTGAGGCCCTTGTTGAGGAAGGCCATCTCCTGGAAACGGCGGGAGAGCGTCTCGAAGGAGTACTCGGTCGTCTCGAAGATGTCGGCGTCGGCCCAGAACGTCACCGAGGTGCCGGTCTCGTCCGTGGGCTCGTTTCGCGCGAGGGGCGCGGTCGGGACACCGAGTTTGTAGTCCTGCGTCCAGCGGTAGCCGTCGCGCTTGACCTCGACGGAGACCTTTGACGACAGGGCGTTGACGACCGAGACGCCGACGCCGTGCAGACCGCCGGACACGGCGTAGCCGCCGCCGCCGAACTTGCCGCCGGCGTGCAGCACGGTGAGTACGACCTCGAGGGCCGGCTTGTTCTCCGACGGGACGATCCCCACCGGGATGCCGCGGCCGTTGTCGACCACGCGTACGCCACCGTCAGCGAGGATCGTGACGTCGATCCTGTTCGCGTGCCCGGCGAGGGCCTCGTCGACGGAGTTGTCGACGACTTCGTACACAAGGTGATGAAGGCCACGCTCACCGGTCGAGCCGATGTACATGCCGGGGCGCTTGCGGACCGCGTCCAGACCCTCGAGGACGGTGATCGCGCTGGCGTCGTACGAGGCGGTGACCTCGCCGTTCCCACCGGCAGGAGTGGACGGGATGTTCTCGTTGGGGTTGCCGGAATCGGCCACGAAGCGCCCTTTCTGGCACAGCACAAGCCGTTCTCCGGGCAGGCGGGAGCGGCTGCGTCGTTCGACATGTTCCGCGAGTGGGCGGGATTGTCCATCAGTCTACCGGTACCGCCGACACGAATGGGGGTTTGCCGGTAGCTGAGTCCGCATGTGCCGCCCTGAACCGTGATGGTCCGACTCCCCATATCCAGGAAGGGGCTCCAGGAGGCTCACACGGGCGTTGAGCGCTTCGGCCTGTCAACCACTCGCTACGGTCCGACTATGTTCTGGCTGTGATGAGAGACACCTCACACGTCATGGGGGTTTCGCTCGTTACGGGTGGGGTTGGCCGCCATGGACTCCATGGGCGCAGCCCCAGCACGTGCGGCCGGGGGCCCCGCGGCGCGAATCTGCCGCGGCAGGGCCGTCGCGAGGCCCGGGGGCCGGAGGCCGGAGAACCCTGGAGGCCCGGGACGTAGCCCCCAGCTTCGGGAGCGGGGGCGCGGGGGTGGATGTGGTGAGAGACACCTCCCCCTCAGCCGTACGTGTCGCCCGGCCCCACACTGCCCGGCGCCCTCAGCGGCCCGTACCCCGTCTGCGGCCCCCCCGGCCCCAGCACCTTGATCAGCCGTACCGTCCCGTGCCCCAAGTCCTCGTTCAGCCGCGCCACCAGCCTCGGCGCCAGCAGCCGCAGCTGCGTCGCCCACGCCGTCGAGTCACACTGCACCGTCAGAACGCGCTCAGCAGGATCATCGTCAAACCTCTTCGGAGCACAGTGGTTCGCCAGGTCCTCGCCCACGATCTGCGGCCAGCGCCCCATCACCCCGCCCACCGCGGCCGGCGTCTCCCAGCCCCGCTCGGTGATCAGCCGGTTGATCGCCGCACCCAGCGGCAGCGGATCGCGGCCGTCCGCACGCGCCCCCGACCGCAGCCCCCCGCCCCGCCTGGCCTGCTTCTTCTGCTGCGCCGCCGCACCTCGCGCCTTCGCCTGCTCCTTCGCCGCGCGCAGCGCGACCCTCGCCAGATCGACGCCCGACGACTCGGGCACCTTCGGCGTCTGACCGGGCTCGCCGCCGGGGTCCTCGCTCATACGCGTTCCACCGCCCCGTCCGCCACCGCGTACCGCGTCCCCGCCAGCACCCCCGGCACATCGTCCTCGACCGCCGCGGTCACCAGCACCTGCTCACCCGGAGCCACCAGTTCCGCCAGCCGCTCCCGACGCCGCGCGTCCAGTTCCGCGAACACGTCGTCCAGCACCAGCACGGGTTCATTGCCCTCCGCCCGGAGGAGGTCGTACGAGGCCAGCCGCAGCGCCAGCGCGTACGACCAGGACTCACCATGGCTGGCGTACCCCTTCGCCGGCAGCTGCCCCAGCTTGAGCACCAGGTCGTCCCGGTGCGGCCCGATCAGCGTCACGCCCCGCTCGATCTCCTGCTTGCGCACCTCTGCCAGCGCGCCGATCAGCTGCTCATACAGCGCTTCGCGCCCCTGCACTCCGCCCGCACCGCCAGCGGCGGAGGAACGGTACTCCAGCGCCACCGGCCCGCCCCCTGGCGCCACTTGCTCGTACGCCTTCTCCGCCAGCGGCTCCAGCGCCGCGATCAGTTCGATCCGCTGCGCCAGCAACTCCGCGCCCGCCCGCGCCAGATGCTGGTCCCACACATCCAGCGTCGACAGATCCGCCCCCCCGGACTTCGTCGCGGGAGTTACCCCCGCGCGCCCGCCGTGCCGTCGTGCCATCGCCGCCGACTTCAGCAGGGTGTTGCGCTGTTTGAGCACGCGCTCGTAGTCGGACCGCACCCCTGCCATCCGCGGCGACCGCGCAGTGACCAGCTCGTCGAGGAACCGCCGCCGCTCGCCCGGATCGCCCTTCACCAGCGCCAGATCCTCCGGCGCGAACAGCACCGTCCGTACTATCCCCAGCACATCACGCGGTCTGACCTGCGAAGACCTGTTGATACGGGCCCGGTTCGCCTTCCCTGGATTGAGCTCCAGCTCGACCAGCTGGGAGCGCTGACCCTGCGTAACGGCGGCCCGGATCACCGCCCGGTCGGCCCCCATCCGCACCAGCGGCGCGTCCGAGGAGACCCGGTGGCTGGCCAGCGTCGCCAGATAGCCGACCGCCTCGACGAGATTGGTCTTGCCCTGCCCGTTCGCCCCCACGAACACACAGACGCCCGGGTCGAGAGGGACCTCGACCCGGGCATACGAGCGGAAGTCGGCCAGCGACAAATGCGTGACGTGCATGGATGTACGCCGACCTCCCCCGGCTCAGGGCTACTTCTTGTTCTCGACCTCGTGGCCGCCGAACTGGTTACGCAGCGCGGCGACCATCTTCATCTGCGGGGAGTCGTCCTGACGGGACGCGAACCGCGCGAACAGCGACGCGGTGATCGCGGGCAGGGGCACCGCATTGTCGATCGCAGCTTCCACAGTCCACCGGCCTTCGCCGGAGTCCTCTGCATAACCCCGCAGGTGTTCCAGGTGCTCGTCCTCGTCCAGCGCCTTGACCGCCAGGTCGAGCAGCCAGGAGCGGATGACCGTGCCCTCCTGCCAGGACCGGAAGACCTCACGTACGTCGGTGACCGAGTTGACCTTCTCCAGCAGCTCCCAGCCCTCGGCGTAGGCCTGCATCATGGCGTACTCGATGCCGTTGTGGACCATCTTCGCGAAGTGGCCCGCGCCGACCTTGCCCGCGTGCACCGAGCCGAACTCTCCCTCGGGCTTCAGCGCGTCGAAGACCGGCTGCACCTTCGCGACGTGTTCGGCATGGCCGCCGTACATCAGCGCGTAGCCGTTCTCCAGGCCCCAGACGCCGCCGGACACACCGCAGTCAACGAAGCCAATGCCCTTGATGCCCAGCTCTACGGCGTGCTTCTCGTCGTCCGTCCAGCGGGAGTTGCCGCCGTCCACCACGATGTCGCCGGGGGACAGCAGCTCGGCCAGCTCGTCGATGGTGGACTGGGTCGCGGCTCCGGCCGGGACCATCACCCAGATGACCCGCGGGCTCTTCAGCTTGCTCACAAGCTCTTCGAGGCTGTGGACATCGGCAACATCCGGATTGCGGTCATAGCCGATGACAGTGTGGCCTGCGCGGCGGATGCGCTCGCGCATATTGCCGCCCATCTTGCCGAGGCCGACGAGACCGAGCTCCATCACAGATTCCTTAAGCGTTGTATGCCGATTCGTACCCGGATCCGAGCCTACGCCCGGCCGGTACCGACAGCCCGACGGGCCCGCTCGGGCGTGAGCAGGGCACGTCGGGATCAGCCCTCGGGCGGGCCAACCGGACTCAGCCGGACAGCCGCACGGGCATGATCAGGTACTTGTACGCCTCGTCCGCCTCGGCATCCACAGCCGGTTTGCCGCTCAGCAGCGCGGGCTTGGTGGAGGTGGTGAACGAAAGCTGGGCGACCGGCGAGTCGATGGCGCTCAGACCGTCGAGCAGGAAGGTCGGGTTGAAGGCGATCGAGATGTCATCGCCCTCCAGGTTCGCGTCGACACGCTCCACAGCCTGTGCATCGTCGCTGGAACCGGCCTCCAGGATCAGCACGCCCTGCTCGAAGCTGAGCCGCACCGGGGTGTTCCGTTCGGCGACCAGAGCCACTCGCTTGACGGCCTCGACGAAGGGTGCGGTCTCGATCACGGCGACCGAGTTGAACTCGGTGGGGAACAGTGTCCGGTACTTCGGCAGGTCGCCCTCGAGCAGCCTGGTCGTGGTCCGCCGCCCGGCGCCCTCGAAACCGATGAGCCCCTCACCCGCACCCGAGCCGGAGAGCGCGAGCGTGACCGTGTCACCGCTGGTCAGCGCCTTGGCGGTGTCCAGAAGCGTCTTGGCGGGCACCAGCGCGACAGCGGAGGCTTCGGGGTTCTCCGGCTTCCACAGGAACTCGCGGACCGCGAAGCGGTAGCGGTCGGTGGAGGCCAGCGTGACGGTGTCGCCCTCGATCTCGATACGTACGCCGGTGAGCACCGGGAGCGTGTCGTCGCGGCCGGCGGCGATGGCGACCTGCGCCGCGGCGGAGGCGAAAACCTCGCCGGGTACGGTGCCGGTCGCGGTCGGCATCTGCGGCAGCGCCGGGTACTCCTCCACAGGCAGGGTGTGGAGTGTGAATCGCGAGGAACCACAGACGACGGTCGCCCGTACACCGTCTGTGGAAATCTCCACCGGCCGGTTGGGAAGGGCGCGGCAGATGTCTGCGAGCAGCCGGCCGGAGACCAGGACGGTGCCGTCCTCGTCCACCTCCGCCTCCACGGAGACGCGGGCCGAGACCTCGTAGTCGAAGCTCGAGAAGCTGAGGGCGCCGTCCTCCGCCTTCAGAAGAAGGCCCGCGAGTACGGGCGCCGGCGGACGGGCCGGGAGGCTCCGGGCCACCCAGGCCACCGCCTCCGCGAGTACATCGCGCTCCACCCGGATCTTCACCGGAACCGCCTCCTGCTGTTGCTGGCTCGCCCTTGCTGGCCTTCGTCGTCGGCTGTGTCGCCGGGGACCAGTCTGACGCACGGCACCGACAGTCGGTGCGGGTCGGGGTCAAGTCGTGGCAAGAGGTGTCGGGCGCTCCGGGCTGGAGTTGTGCACAGGGCCTTCTTCGAAGCGAATTCCCCGGTAACTCTAAGTGGGAGTAGTAGTAGGGCCTGTGGAAACCGTGGATAACGTCATCCACGCAGGTCAGACCCATTTTTTTGTCCACCGGGCCTGTGGGCGGAGCCGGTGGACAACCCGGTGGTTCTGTGGACGCCGGAAAGTTCTGCACATTCGATGCACAGCCCGAGGGGACTTCTCCCCAGCGCTGTCCCCAGCTTTACCCACGTTCCCCACAGCCCAACCGACCTCGTTGGTGTGACGCCTTTCACTCGACACGGTGAGCACGGGTGCTTCGTTGCCGAACAGTGGACAGGGGTGTGGAGAAGCTGTGGGCAACGAGGCGCTGCCTGTGGGCCGCCGGTGGACAACCTTGATCGCGCCCTGTGGAGGGCTTCTGTGTCCACAGTCTGTGGAGCGCGGTTGGCCACAAATCCACAAGCAGCTGACCTGGTGTGATGATGTCTCGGCAACCGCCCCTGTGGACGCAATCTGGACAACTTTCCAGTCCCCAGGCTGTGGACGGAAGGTCGTCCCCAGAGCTGTGGAGAACACCTCCCGGTCGCCGACTATTCGAACACCGGACACCTGGAGGAGAGACCCGGGAGAGGTACGGCGATCCCTCTGGAACGACGAAGGGCGCCCCAGGACCTCGTCCCGGGGCGCCCTCCAAGGCCTCTTGGGTGGCGACCTCAGCCGTTCTTGATGCGGTTGGTGAGCTCGGTGACCTGGTTGTAGATGGAGCGCCGCTCGGCCATCAGCGCGCGGATCTTGCGGTCCGCGTGCATCACGGTCGTATGGTCACGGCCGCCGAATTGCGCGCCGATCTTCGGCAGTGACAGATCGGTGAGCTCACGGCACAGATACATCGCGATCTGGCGGGCGGTCACCAGTACCCGGCTGCGCGACGATCCGCAGAGATCCTCCACAGTCAGACCGAAGTAGTCGGCGGTCGCCGCCATGATCGCGCCAGCGGTGATCTCGGGAGCCGCGTCCTCCCCACCCGGGATCAGATCCTTGAGCACGATCTCGGTGAGTCCGAGGTCCACCGGCTGCCGGTTGAGCGAAGCGAACGCGGTCACCCGGATCAGCGCGCCCTCCAGCTCGCGGATGTTGCGCGAGATCCGGGAGGCGATGAACTCCAGTACCTCCGGCGGGGCGTTCAGCTGCTCCTGCACCGCCTTCTTACGGAGGATCGCGATCCGCGTCTCCAGTTCCGGCGGCTGTACGTCGGTGGTCAGACCCCACTCGAAGCGGTTTCGCAGTCGGTCTTCCAGCGTCACGAGCTGCTTGGGTGGCCGGTCCGAGGACAGCACGATCTGCTTGTTGGCGTTGTGGAGCGTATTGAAGGTGTGGAAGAACTCCTCCTGCGTCGACTCCTTGCTCGCCAGGAACTGGATGTCGTCGACCAGCAGGATGTCCACATCGCGGTAGCGCTTGCGGAACGTGTCGCCCTTGCCGTCGCGGATCGAGTTGATGAACTCGTTGGTGAACTCCTCCGAGCTCACATACCGCACCCGGGTGCCGGGGTAGAGGCTGCGGGCGTAGTGCCCAATTGCGTGCAGCAGGTGGGTCTTGCCGAGCCCCGACTCCCCATAGATGAACAGGGGGTTGTACGCCTTGGCCGGCGCCTCCGCGACAGCGACCGCCGCGGCGTGCGCGAATCGGTTGGACGCGCCGATGACGAAGGTGTCGAAGAGGTACTTCGGGTTCAGGCGGGCATGTGGCTCACCGGGACCGGGCGCCGGCGAGGGCTGAGCGCCCAGCGGCCCGGGAGCGCCCCCGGGAGCGCTGCGATGGGGTGCCTGCCGATCGGGAAGGTCGTGGCGCTCCCGGCGCGGCTGCTCGTATTGCTGGCGCTCGGGCGGCGGGGGCTGCCGGTAGTCGTGCTGGGGCTGGCGCGGCCGGGCGGTGGCGTACGGGTCGCGGTCCTGGAAGCCGCCAAGCCGCGGCTGCTGCCAGGAGAGGTCCTCCTGTGTACGCGGCCAGGCGCCGGGCTCCGGGCGCTGCTGCTGGTGCTGTTGGTACTCGGGGTAGGCAGGACGGACGTTCGGCAACCGGTCGTCGTCGGGCCGGTGCCCGTAGTCGTCGTACGGGTCGCTCTGCCGCTCGTCGTGCTGTGGGCCCTGATAGCGAGGCGCCTGCGGCTGCGTGGGGGGTGACTGCGGAGCCGGGGGCTCGCCCACGGAGTCGTCCACGGTGATGGCGATTCGGATCGGCCGGCCGCACTCACGGCTGAGGGTATCGCTGATCAACGGGGCGAGGCGGCCCTCGAGGACGCGCTTGCCCCATTCATTGGGCACGGCGAGGAGCGCGGTGTCGGCCACCAGTGCGAGTGGCTGGCAGCGCTCGATCCACTGCTTGTCCTTGGGCTCGATGCCCTGCTGGCCCTCAGCGAGGAGCTGTTCCAGCACTCGTGGCCACACTGCGGCAAGATCGGCAGGTACATCAGCCACAAGGCACGCTCTCTCGCAGGTCCCACGAATGTGTGGTTCTCGGGACGGGATGGGAAGACAGGCAGGAAAGGAATTGGAGTTCAGCCACGGTAGTCAGGGCGACCCGCGCGGTTCAAGTTGTTGTCCACAGCCTGTGCACAGTGGAGCACGGCGTGAGCGTGGTTTGACCGGATGGCGTAGCCGCGCGTACCGTGACCAGGTCGAGTTGTCGATGGCTGCTGCCGCCTGCCTCCGATGGGCAAAGATCACGGTCTGTGATTGTGAAGCGGTGCACTCGGGCGTAAACGCGAGCTACTCGTGGGCGCACGGTGACAGCCAGGCGATGTCCCGCCATCAACGAATCATTTCTGGAGCCCCCGAGTGAGCAAGCGCACCTTCCAGCCGAACAACCGTCGTCGCGCCAAGACCCACGGCTTCCGCCTGCGGATGCGCACCCGTGCCGGCCGCGCGATTCTCGCGAACCGCCGTGGCAAGGGTCGCGCCAGCCTGTCCGCCTGATCGCGTACAGGTCGTGACGTGCTGCCTACCGAGAATCGGCTGAGGCGGCGCGAGGACTTCGCGACCGCAGTACGCCGAGGACGCCGGGCCGGTCGCCCGCTCCTCGTCGTCCATCTACGCAGCGGTGCAACGGACCCGCACGCGCCTGGGGAAAGTGCTCCCCCGACGTGTGCGGGTTTCGTCGTGAGCAAGGCTGTGGGCGGGGCGGTCGTACGCAACAAGGTCAAGCGGAGACTGCGCCACCTCATACGCGACCGACTCGCCGAGCTGCCCCCCGGTAGCCTGGTGGTCGTACGGGCGCTGCCCGGTGCGGGCGACGCCGATTATGCACAGCTGGCCCGAGACCTGGATGCCGCTCTTCAGCGGCTGCTGGGAGGGGGCGCGCGATGAAGTACCCGCTGCTGGCTCTGATCAAGCTGTATCAGTGGACGATCAGCCCACTGTTGGGGCCTGTCTGCAGGTACTACCCGTCGTGTTCCCACTACGGGTATACGGCCATCGACCGGCACGGCGCGGTCAAGGGCACAGCACTGACCGCCTGGCGCATCCTGCGGTGCAATCCGTGGTCGCCGGGTGGCGTCGATCATGTGCCGCCGCGCAAGCGTCCGCGATGGCACGAAATGCTGCGCGACGCCTTGCGTGGCAGCAAGGGCGGGCACTCCGCCGCCGATGTGCCTCCCCGGGGGTCGATCTCCGAACCCCCGAGTGCGGCCGCAGAGACCTCGCCCAATGCTCAAGGAGCCTGATTAGTGGACACGATTGCCAGTCTCTTCAGCTTTATCACCACACCTGTTTCGTGGGTCATCGTCCAGTTCCACACGTTCTACGGGGCGGTCTTCGGCCCTGACACGGGCTGGGCCTGGGGACTGTCCATCGTGTCGCTGGTGATCCTCATCCGGATCTGTCTGATCCCGCTCTTTGTGAAGCAGATCAAGTCGACCCGGAACATGCAGGCGCTCCAGCCGAAGATGAAGGCGATCCAGGAGCGCTACAAGAGCGACAAGCAGCGTCAGTCCGAAGAGATGATGAAGCTGTACAAGGAGACGGGCACCAACCCGCTCTCCTCGTGCCTTCCGATCCTCGCGCAGTCGCCGTTCTTCTTCGCCCTGTACCACGTGCTCTCCAGCATCGCCTCGGGCAAGACCATCGGTGTTATCAATGAATCGCTGCTGGGCAGCGCCCGTCAGGCGCACATCTTCGGCGCCCCGCTGGCGTCGAAGTTCACGGACAGCGCGGAGAAGGTCGCCGCACTCAACGCCTCGCTGACCGATGTCCGTATCGTCACCGCGATCATGATCGTCCTGATGTCGGCGTCGCAGTTCTACACCCAGCGCCAGCTGATGCAGAAGAACGTCGACCTGACGGTCAAGACGCCGTACATGCAGCAGCAGAAGATGCTGATGTACATCTTCCCGGTCATCTTCGCCGTGATGGGCATCAACTTCCCCGTCGGTGTCCTCGTCTACTGGCTGACCACCAACGTGTGGACCATGGGCCAGCAGATGTACGTGATCAGCCAGAACCCGACGCCGGGCAGCAAGGCCCAGGACCACTACCTGCAGCGCCTGCTGAAGAGCGTCACCGCTCACAGCGAGGTTCGGTCGCGTCGCAAGCGCAATGTCATCCAGGCGATCGTGGCCAAGGGCACGGACCGCAACGAGAACGAGCGTCGGTTCATCACGGGCCTGGCCAAGGCGGGCCTCGCCGCCCAGCCGGACGGCACGGTGGCTAAGAGCGACACAGCAGTCGCCGAGGCTGATGGCAGCCCCGCGCAGAGGCGGCAGCAGCCCAAGCGCCAGACCAAATCGAAGCGTCAGTCCACCGGTGCGCAGCAGGGCGCGGCCAAGAGCGCCGAATCCGCCGACTCCGAGTCGAAGCCCTCGCTCGAGAAGGATGCGCGCTCCGGAGGTACCTCCCAGGCCGGAGGTTCTGGGGGAGACGCCAAGCCGAAGCCGGCGGGGAAGCCTGCCTCAGGTTCCGCACACCAGCAGCCCAAGTCCGGACAGCGCAAGGGCCAGCAGCGGCCCAAGCACCCGTCGTCCAAGAAGTAAGAAGGAGTCCATCCGTGACGGAAGGCACCATCTCCGCCGCCGCCGAGGGTGGCGACACCCTGACCCGCCTCGAGCAGGAAGGGGAGATCGCGGCCGACTACCTCGAGGGTCTGCTCGACATCGCCGATCTCGACGGTGACATCGACATGGACGTCGAGGCCGACCGGGCCGCGGTCTCGATCGTCAGTGACACGGGTAGCCGGGATCTGCAGAAGCTTGTCGGCCGTGACGGCGAGGTCCTGGAGGCACTCCAGGAGCTGACGCGGCTCGCCGTGCACCGGGAGACGCGGGACCGCAGCCGGTTGATGCTGGACATCGCGGGCTTCCGGGCCAGGAAGCGCACGGAACTCGCCGAACTCGGCGCCAAGGCCGCTGACGAGGTGAAGGGCACCGGTCAGCCGGTGAAGCTGGACCCGATGACGCCGTTCGAGCGCAAGGTCGTGCATGACGCGGTCGCCGCCGCGGGTCTGCGCAGCGAGTCCGAGGGCGAGGAGCCGCAGCGCTTCGTCGTCGTACTCCCCGCCTGACCTCCATCGTTCTGTCGGCCCCGTCTGTTCGCAGGCGGGGCCGATCTTTGTCAGCCTGATAGTCAGCCAGCCACCACCACAGTCCACAGTGCGGTACGGAAGGACGGTTCCCGTGACGGAGGAAGCAGAGCTTCCCCAGGCGCCCGAAGAGGCGCGGGCGGTATTCGGAGAGTTCTTTCCGGAGGCCGTGCGGTATGCGGAGCTGCTGGCGGACGTCGGAGTCAAGCGTGGCCTGATCGGTCCCCGTGAGGTGCCGCGACTGTGGGAACGGCATCTGCTGAATTGTGCGGTGCTCTCCGAGGTGGTACCGGAGGGTGTGACGGTCTGCGATGTGGGCTCGGGCGCCGGCCTCCCGGGCATTCCGCTGGCGTTGGTGCGTCCGGATCTGAAGATCACGCTCCTTGAACCTCTGCTGCGGCGCACGAACTTCCTTCAGGAAGTCGTCGAGCTGCTGGGGCTGGACCATGTGACCGTGGTCCGGGGCCGTGCCGAGGAGGTCCTGGGCAAGCTGCCTCCGGTGCATGTGGTGACGGCGCGTGCCGTGGCGCCGCTCGACCGGCTGGCGGGCTGGGGGGTGCCGCTGTTGCGTCCTTACGGAGAGATGCTCGCGCTCAAGGGCGACACCGCCGAGGAGGAGATCCAGGGGGCCCGGGCCGCACTGAGCAAGCTCGGCGTCGTGGAGACCTCGGTTCTGCATGTCGGTGAGGGGCTCGTTGATCCGCTGTCCACCGTGGTGCGTGTGGAGGTTGGGGAAAGCCCGGGTGGAGTGCGCTTCGCAGCGAAGCGGGCCAAGGCCGCCCGGACCAGCCGTACCCGTCGGCGTCGCTGACCCATAGCAGTTCGTACTGTCTATCAGCGATGCTCCATACAAGCTTCCATACGTACGCATTTCGGAGTGTCGTGCGCCCGTAGTCCTGCGTCGCGTGCATCGTGTTTCACGTGAAACGTCGCTCACTGCTGCAGGGAATCATCAGCCGCGGCCGTGCTGCCGCCCCGATGCGGGACCGCAAGCCCTTCGCGAGGGCTACGGAATTGTCCACAGAGGTGGATTCATCCACAGAACCACGGGCCTCGCTGGTTCAGGACCCCGAAAGCATGGCAGGCTCTGCTTATTGCGAGCCTGAAGTCGAGGAGAGTGAATCCTTGCGGTCCGACGCCAACATCGCGGGACCGATGACCGATCCGGTCCCCGGTCCCCGTACCGAGTCGCCGGGGGGCGGTGTTTCACGTGAAACACCGCCCCCGATGGACGACACCCCCATTGGCCGAGCTGCCCAGCTGGCCGTGGAGGCGCTGGGGCGTGCCGGTGAGGGTCTGCCCCGACCTGAGCAGACGCGCATCATGGTTGTCGCCAACCAGAAGGGCGGCGTAGGGAAGACCACCACCACGGTCAACCTCGCCGCCTCGCTCGCGCTGCACGGCGCGCGCGTTCTGGTGGTCGACCTGGATCCACAGGGAAACGCCTCCACGGCGCTGGGGATCGATCACCACGCCGAAGTCCCCTCGATCTATGACGTCCTGGTGGAGAGCCGGCCGCTCTCCGATGTGGTCCAGCCGGTCCCGGACGTCGAAGGCCTCTTCTGTGCCCCAGCCACCATCGATCTCGCCGGTGCGGAGATCGAGCTGGTATCGCTGGTGGCACGGGAGAGCCGACTGCAGCGAGCCATCCAGGCTTATGAGCAGCCGCTGGACTACATCCTCATCGACTGCCCGCCGTCGCTCGGTCTGCTGACCGTCAATGCGCTGGTCGCGGGTGCTGAGGTGCTGATCCCCATCCAGTGCGAGTACTACGCGCTGGAGGGCTTGGGACAGCTGCTCAGGAACGTGGACCTGGTGCGCGGGCATCTCAACCCGGCGCTGCATGTCTCGACGATTCTGCTCACCATGTACGACGGCAGAACTCGCCTTGCCTCGCAGGTGGCTGATGAGGTGCGCAGCCACTTCGGTGAAGAGGTGCTGCGGACGAGCATCCCGCGCTCGGTGCGTATCTCGGAGGCCCCGAGTTACGGACAGACGGTGCTGACCTACGATCCGGGTTCCAGCGGATCCCTGTCGTATCTTGAGGCGGCTCGGGAGATCGCGCTGCGTGGGGTCGGGATTCACTACGACCCGCAGCATGCCCATGTGGGCAGTCAGAACAGCCAGCAGAACATGTCGGAGGGGATCCAGTGAGCGAGCGACGTAGAGGATTGGGGCGTGGGCTCGGTGCGCTGATCCCTGCCGCTCCCCAGGAGAAGCAGGTGCCCTCTTCGGGGGCTTCGAGCTCTCCGGGAACGGCCCCGGTGCTGACCGCGGAACGGGGTGTGGCAGCGGCCAAGGTGACGACGCTACCGGCGGCTGCCACGGCTCCCGAGGCGATCACACCGGAGCCGGAGGTGGCAGCACAGCCCGCCGAGCCGGCCGGCGCGCACTTCGCCGAGCTGCCGCTCGACGCCATCACGCCCAACCCGCGCCAGCCGCGTGAGGTCTTCGATGAGGACGCTCTCGCGGAGCTGGTCACGTCCATCAAGGAAGTGGGGCTTCTCCAGCCTGTCGTCGTACGGCAGTTGGGGCCCGAGCGGTACGAGCTCATCATGGGCGAGCGTCGCTGGAGGGCCTGCCGTGAGGCCGGTCTGGAGCGCATTCCGGCGATCGTCCGGCACACGGACGACGAGAAGCTCCTCCTGGACGCGCTGCTGGAGAACCTGCATCGCGCACAGCTGAACCCGCTGGAAGAGGCTGCCGCCTACGACCAGCTGCTCAAGGACTTCAACTGCACGCACGACCAGCTGGCCGACCGGATCGGGCGTTCCCGCCCGCAGGTGTCCAACACACTGCGTCTGCTGCGCCTGTCGCCTCCCGTCCAGCGCAGGGTCGCCGCCGGTGTGCTCTCAGCTGGTCATGCGCGGGCGCTGCTCTCCGTGGAGGACTCCGAGGAGCAGGACCGGCTTGCCCACCGGATCGTGGCCGAGGGGCTCTCGGTGCGGGCAGTCGAAGAGATCGTGACGCTGATCAATTCGAGTCCCAAGAGCACGTTCAAGCCGAAGAGCCCACGGGCCGGAGCTCGGCTGTCGCCGGCCCTCACGGACCTCGCCTCTCGGCTCTCTGACCGCTTCGAGACCCGGGTGAAGGTCGACCTCGGCCAGAAGAAGGGAAAGATCGTCGTCGAATTCGCTTCGATAGACGATCTGGAGCGCATCCTCGGCACCCTCGCCCCCGGCGAGGGACGGGTCCTCGAGAAGGGACTCGATGAAGAGCCCGAGGAGGACGACGAGGGCTGAGGCTGCGCAGTGTCGCAAAGGGCGGGTCGTCTCCGGCTGGTTGACCGGACACGACCCGCCCTTTGCCGTAGGACAGTATCCGTGCCGGGGCTGGGTGGATACGATGCGTTCTGGTATGGCGCATCCACCTTGATCCACCTCAGAGGGAGGGCGAGGCAATGCGAACGGTGAGCCGCAGCCAAATGGTGACAGCAGGCTTGGGCCTTGGGGCAGTCGGAGGTTTTATCAGCAGCCTGCTCCAGGAGCGGAGCGCGCTGGCCGCCGCTCGTAGCGCGGCAGGTGAGGGAAGCGAGGAACAACCTTCATGGGGCGTCGGCTTGTACCGCTCACGTTGGACAACCTTTCGGACCTTCCCAAGCGTTGTCGTGCGTGCGTCTTCTGGGAACTTGATCCGGTCAGCGGAGAGGCCGCGGTAAAGGCGGGCACGCCAGAGCTGGAGAAAGAGGCCTGGATCTCTGCCGTGCTCCTGGAGTGGGGCTCTTGCGGCCGGGTTGTCTATGTCGACGAGGTGCCGGTCGGCTTCGTTCTGTACGCGCCTCCGGCCTATGTGCCGCGCTCCACTGCCTTCCCGACGAGCCCCGTCTCACCGGACGCCGTCCAGCTGATGACTGCCTGGATCAGTCCGGGCTATCAGGGACAGGGGCTGGGCCGGGTCATTGTGCAGACAGTGGCCAAGGATCTGCTGCGGCGAGGCTTCCGCGCGATCGAGGCCTTCGGCGATGCTCGATGGAAGGAGCCGGCTTGTGTGCTGCCTGCCGATCATCTGCTTGCCGTGGGCTTCAAGACGGTCCGTCCGCACCCGACGTATCCCCGACTGAGACTGGAGCTGCGGACCACCCTCTCCTGGAAGGAAGACGTGGAGCTTGCTCTGGACCGGCTGCTGGGCGCTGTACAGAAGGAGCCCGTGCTGCGGCCGCTGTGACTGCGAACGCGAGAATGGGCTCATCCCCTGAGGGATGAGCCCATTCGTGTTTCACGTGAAACAACCGAGCTGTGTTTGCTCGGACTACTCGCCGATGAATCCCTCAAGGTCGCGAATAATTGCGGCCTTCGGCTTGGCACCGACGATCGTCTTGGCGACCTCGCCGTTGTGGTACACGTTCAGCGTCGGGATGGACATGACGCCGTACTTGGCCGCGGTGGCCGGGTTCTCGTCGATGTTCAGCTTGACGATCTCGATCTTGTCGCCGTGCTCGGCTGCGATGGCCTCGAGGGACGGCGCGATCTGGCGGCAGGGACCGCACCAGGCGGCCCAGAAGTCCACCAGCACGGGCTTGTCGCTCTTGAGGACATCCTCTTCGAAGGTGTCGTCTGTCACGTTCTTCAGGGCGCCGGCCACGGCGGCCTCCTTACTTCTTTGCGGGGTGGGAGGGGGGATGGTTCAGGGGGTCAGGCCGCGGGGGTCTTCTCCGGCTCGGCAGCCTTCTCGCTGTCGGCGAGCGCGGCGAGGTAGCGCTCGGCGTCGAGTGCGGCGGAGCAGCCAGTGCCGGCAGCGGTGATTGCCTGACGGTAGGTGTGGTCGACGACGTCACCCGCTGCGAAGACCCCCGTTAGGTTGGTGCGCGTCGAAGGCGCATCGACCTTCAGGTAGCCCTCGTCGTCCAGGTCGAGCTGGCCCTTGAAGAGCTCGGTGCGCGGGTCGTGGCCGACGGCGATGAACAGACCGGTGACCGGAAGCTCAGAGGTCTCGCCGCTCTTGGTGTTGCGCAGAGTCAGACCGGTGAGCTTCTGCTCGCCATGGACCTGGGCGACCTCGCTGTGCCAGGCGAAGGAGATCTTCGGGTCGGCGAAGGCGCGGTCCTGCATGGCCTTGGAGGCACGCAGGGTGTCGCGGCGGTGGACGATGGTCACGGACTTGGCGAAGCGGGAGAGGAAGGTCGCTTCCTCCATCGCGGTGTCGCCACCGCCGATCACGGCGATGTCCTGGTCCTTGAAGAAGAACCCGTCGCAGGTGGCGCACCAGGAGACGCCGCGCCCAGAGAGCGTGTCCTCGTTGGGCAGGCCGAGCTTGCGGTGCTGGGAGCCGGTGGTGACGATGACGGCCTTGGACCGGTGGACGGTACCCGCAGTGTCAGTGACGGTCTTGATCTCGCCGGTGAGGTCGACGGAGACCACATCGTCCGGAACGAGTTCGGCGCCGAAGCGCTCGGCCTGGGCGCGCATGCTGTCCATCAGATCCGGACCCATGATGCCGTCGCGGAAGCCGGGGAAGTTCTCCACCTCGGTCGTGTTCATCAGAGCACCACCAGCGGTGACTGCACCCTCAAACACGAGCGGCTGCAACGAAGCGCGCGCCGTATAGAGCGCCGCCGTGTAGCCGGCCGGCCCGGAGCCGATGATGATCACGTTACGGACGTCGCTCACGGGTTTCTTCCTCGTCTCTGCGGACTGCCTGCTGCCTACGGGGCCAAGTCAATGACTCTCACCCCACCCAACGGATCCTACGGGGCTTGCATTCCCGGGATGTCCGAGCGGCGCAGCGGCGCGTGTCAGCGGCGAGGATAGGACTTCGTCAGCAGCAGCTTGCCGGCGGGCGCGGGCGCGGCGTCGACGCAGGCCGCGTCGATCACATATGCCTGGACCTGCTCGCTGTTCGTGGCATGCGGCAGCACCACGAGGTAGGCATTGGTGCCCTCGTACTGACCCCGCTCCGCGGCGATCGCAGCATCGGTCCGGCCGGTGCCCTTCTGGATACAGGGCGGTACCGCGACGACGTACGGTGTGCGCTTGGGTGAATTGGTGTTGGAGTGGCTGTCGATGGACGGCCCCTTCTCCACTCGTGGCTCTGCTTGGGCGGGCCCCGTGGAGACCAGCGCCTGTACGCGATCCGCGAGGCCTGACGCAGAGAATTCGTGGGCGGCTGCAGAGCTGACGCTCGCATCCTTCTGGGCGGAGCTGTTGCTTGGGGACTGGAACGACTGGAGGAGCAGGGCGCTCATACCGACTGCCGCCGCCCCGAGGACGGCACCCAGGACAGCCTTGCGTCGCCGCCGGGTCTGGCGGCCGCGGCCGGGACCGGTAGCAGCACGCGCGTGTCCCGCCGGCCGGTCGGCCGGAGCGGTCTCCGCCAGCTGTGTGGCGGGCTCTGTTTCACGTGAAACATCCGCGGTCTGTTCGGGCGCGGTGGAGTCCAGCAGAACTTCGGCGGCCAGCGCGGCATCGATGCGGCGGACGACATCGACGGGCATCCGGTGGGCGCCGGGGAGGGTGCCGAGGACTCCGCGGATTTCTTCGAGAGACGCCCGTACATCGGCGCACAGAGAACAGCTGTCCAGATGCTGTCGCACATCGGCTGTGCGGGACGGAGAGAGTAGCCCCTCGGTGAGATCGGAGATTTCCGAGACGTCCGGGTGCTGAGGCGTGTCGGCCGTGGATGTCACGCGCGCCCACCTCCGCCCTTTACAGCTGCAGGGTCACTTGGCCCTGCGTCCCGTTGTCCCGACGCCGGTGGGACGGATGCCCCCGGCGTCCGGTTCCTTCCCATGCTGAGCTCGGTGCTATCCCCGGCATCACTGCGCAGATGAGTGAGCATCGGCAACAGCCGTGCCCGACCGCGCGCACAGCGGCTCTTGACGGTTCCGATCGGCACATCGAGGACGCTGGCCGCCTCCGCCACCGGGTAGCCCTGCATGTCCACCAGAACCAGCGCTGCCCGCTGGTCGAGGGGAAGTTTTGCCAGCGCGGCGACGAGCTCACGGTGCAGATCCTGCCGCTCCGCCGGGGCCTCGGCGGATTCCTGAGGCTCGAGAAGCTGCTCCAGGCGCTCGGTGTCGTCGACGGGGGAGGCCTTGCGCGAGGCCGCCTTGCGGGCCCGGTCGAGACAGGCATTGACGGTGATGCGGTGGAGCCAGGTGGTGACAGCGGACTGGCCGCGGAAGGTGTGGGCGGCCCGGAAAGCGGACACCAGGGCGTCCTGTACCGCGTCCGCGGCCTCCTCGCGGTCCCCCAGAGTGCGCAGGGCGACGGCCCAGAGCCTGTCGCGGTGGCGCCGTACAAGCTCACCGAAGGCATCCGGGTCCCCCGCGACGTGGCTGGCCAGAAGGTCCTGGTCGCTTGTGTCGCCGAGTGTCGCGTCGTCCAACGGTGAGCCCCCTCCCCTAATGCCGTCAGCTGGTGATCTTGATCTCCGAGACCTTGCCCCGGAAGTTGCCCTGGTCGGTCTGCGGCAGCTCGGTCAGCCACACCAGAACGTACCGTGCCCGCACCGGCTTGCCGGGCTTGAGCGACACATTCGAACCGGATCCGTAGGAGACCTTGGTGAAGCCGTCGAGAGTCGTCGGCTCGGACGAGGCATTCTCTGGTGCGGTCCGCAGTTCCACAGATGTCTTGCCACCGAGGAAGGACACGTCCACGGTGCCGACCTGCTGGACCTTGCCGAGGTCCAGAACGATGCCTACCCCTGCTTTCAAACGGCCGAAGTCCGCGCTGAGGTAGCCATCGGTGTTCCAGTAGGTGGCCGAGTCGCCGTCGTAGCTGTTCTTTATCCCGGCTGGCTTCTCGGAGCCGTCTCTCCCGAGCGGGTCGAAGTCATGGGCGCCGGTGATGGCGATCGGCTTGCCGGTCTCGACCCCGCTGTTCTTCTCGCCGCTGTTCGTCTGCGAGGTGCCCGGATCGACCGGGCCCTTGTCGCGGTGGATCAGTTTGTCGGCGACCTGCCAGCTGCCGAGTCCCAGCGCGGCGATGAGCAGAGCCGCCACCGTCCACTTGAGGACCTTGCCGGTACGGCTCTGGAGCGGCGCGGGCGGGCTGGGAACTGGCTGGGGGGCCGTGGCGTTCGGACGGGCGGCAGGACGGCCATACGTGCCCTGCTGGTATGTGGTCCGCTGGTATTCGGGCGGGGAGGTGAACGCAGGCTCCGGCGGGCGGATGCGAGGCATCGCAGCGACGGCCTTCGCGAGTTCGTCGGGTGTGGTGCACGGCGGCTCCTGGCGGGACGCCGTGGCGCCGTCATTGACCAGAGCGCGCATGGCGAGCTCCGAGAGCCCGCGGTGCACGCCGGCCCGCACTTGGTCGGGGGCGATGAGCCCGACGCCCTTGGGCAGCCCGGAGAGGCCGTATGCGTCATTCTCGTACGGCCAGCGCTGAGTCAGCGCGGCGTACAGCAGGGCGCCGATCGCCTCGGTGTCGGCGCGCTGCGGACCATCCGCGGTGATCCCGCGCAGGGCGGCATTCACCGCGAGACCGCGGATCCGGTACTGCCCGGTCGAGGCACGCAGCACCGCGCCGGGCGTCAGCTTGAGATGGGCCAGTCCCTCACGGTGCGCCGCGGCCATCGCCTGGGAGAGCTGGTCGACGAGCTGGTACGCGTCGTGCGGCTCCATAGGGCCCATGGCGAGCAGCGCGGTGAGCTCGGTCGCATCCGGAAGCCACTCGTGGACGACATAGACCAGGTCGTTCTCCTCAACGGCATCGAGGACCTGTACGAAGCGAGGATCGCCGAGAAGCGCGGAGGAGCGGGCCGCCGCGAGTACGGAGCGGGCCCGCGGATGGTCGGCAGGGAGCAGATGGACGCCGACAGCGCGGCGCAATTTCTCGTCGACCGCGCGCCAACTGCTGAAACCGTCCAGACGGGTGACGCACTCCTCAAGTCGGTAGCGTCTGGCGAGTTTGTGACCACTGTGCAGTTCGGGCGTGGCGATGGCGGGTTCGGTCCCCTGCCGTTCGCTGCCCGTGTCCGGTGCGGTCTTCTCCGCCGAGTCCTGGGATTCCGCCGCCCCGTCGGTCGTGGCCTTGCCCGCCTGGGCGGTCAGCGGATCGTCTCCGCTGTTGTCGGCCACGTCGACGGCAGCCGTGCTACGTTCCGCCACCGTCGTTCCTGCCTCCCCATCCGTTGCGCATATCCAACAGCCATTGCCAATTGTGCCCACAGTCGGCCGCTATGCACGACACACGGCGGCCGACGATGGTTGTGCGGGACTGCGCGCCCGCTAGCGGCCGAGGCGGCCGCGCACCATGCCGACCATGGCGTTGAGCTCCTCGATGCGCATCCGCTTCGCTGCGACGAAGAAGACGCCCAGCAGCACGATCCCGCCGCCCACCAGCGCGGCGAGCGAGCCGAGAGCGCCGCTGCCGAGCGCCTCGACGATGACGAAGGCGACCGCGCCGCCGGCCGCCGCCGCGGGGATGGAGGCCATGCAGAGACGTGCGTACGTACGCATGACGTGGGCGCCGTCCAGATCGCCGCCGAGGCGGTTCTTGAGCCGGCGCCAGGCGATGCCTACGCCGACTGCGTAGGCGAGACCGTAGGAGGCTGCCATGCCGACGACTGCCCAGCGGGCAGGCAGCATGACGTAGCAGGCGGCGGACGCGGCGGCGTTGACCGCGGCGACGATCACCGTGTTGTAGAAGGGCGTCCTGGTGTCCTCGTACGCGTAGAAGCCGCGCAGCACGACGTATTGCACGGAGTACGGGATGAGGCCGAGGCCGAACGCCATCAGGATGAAGCCCATGCTGCGGGCGGCTTCTTGGCCGCTGGAGGCGAACAGCAGACTGGACATCGGGACGCCGAGAGCCAGGAACGCGAAGGCCACCGGAACGATCGCGACCGCGGAGTTACGCAGACCGTGGGAGATGTCGTCGCGCACCGCCCCCGGGTCGTCGTCGTGGGCGGCGCGGGAGATCCGTGGCAGCAGGGCGGCCATGACCGAGACGGTGATGATGGCCTGCGGCATGCCCCAGATCAGCTGGGCGTTGGTGTACGCGATGAAGCCCGCGCCGTCCCTGCCGGACGCCTCACCGGCGGCCGTGGCGAGCTGGGTGACGACCAGCACGCCCGCCTGGTTGGCGAGGACGAACAGCACGGTCCACTTGGCCAGCTTGACGGTCTTGCCGAGACCGTGGCCCTTCCAGTCGAACCGCGGCCGGAACCGGAAACCGGTCTCACGCAGGTACGGGATCATCGCCAGGGCTTGGACCGCGAGACCCAGCAGAGTGCCGATGCCCAGCAGCCGCACGCCCTCCGGCGGAATCGTCTGGACGCCCATCTGCGACTCGGCGGAGGTGCCGTAGACCCAGATGAACAGGCCGAAGGTGGCGATCATGACGATGTTGTTGAGGACCGGGGTCCACATCATCGCGCCGAACTTTCCGCGGGCGTTGAGGATCTGTCCCATGACCACGTGCACGCCCATGAAGAAGATCGTGGGCAGGCAGTAGCGGGCGAAGGTGACGGCGACACTGTCTGCCGCCGCATTGGAGGCGATGGTCTCCGACATGACCTGGATCAGCAGCGGAGCCGCGAACACCGCGATGGCGACGATGGCGCCCAGTGCCACCATGACGAGCGTCAGTAGCCGGTTGGCGTAGGCCTCGCCGCCGTCCTCGTCGTTCTTCATCGCCCGCACCAGCTGCGGTACGAACACAGAGTTGAGGCCGCCTCCGACGGTGAGGATGTAGATCATCGTCGGCAGGGTGTACGCGACGGTGTAGGTGTCACCGAGCAGGGCCGCGCCGAGGGCAGCGGTGATCACCAGGCTGCGTACAAAACCGGTGAGGCGGGACACCAGCGTGCCGGCCGCCATCACCGCGCTGGACTTCAGCAGCCCGGAGGCCCGGCCGCCGGACTTCTTGGGGGCCGGTGCCGCCGGGATGGGCTCGGGGGGCGGGGTGGGTCGGCCGGACGCCTGCTGGTCCCGAAAGAGGTGTGCGAACGCGTCGGGCTCCGGCTCCTCCTCGCCGGCCCGAGTGACCAGGTCGTCCACGCCCGTGAACTGGGTGGTCCTGGCGTCGTCTCCGTACGGCAGATGTCGGGATGGGCCGGCGGGCTCGGGCGGCGGGGTCTGCGCCCAGATGCGGGGGTCCGGTGCGTGCTGCGGTGTCGGGGGCTGCTGATACAGCGGCTGAGGCCCGTGGTACGTCCCGGGGGGCGGCGGCGGGTGCGACGCGCGGTCGTACAGCGCCTCGGTCACGGGGTCCTGGGTGGACAGATCCTGCGCCCGGTAAGGATCAAGGGCGTAGGCGTCCTGGACGTACGGATCCTGTGTGTATGGGTCGGGGTCCGGTTGTGGCGGAGGAACCTGGCCCGGCAGCCGGGGGTCCGGGGTCGGCCCCGGAGAAGGCACAGCTCCGTCCGCGCCCTGACTGCGGTCACCGTCGTACGGCGCGTTCATTGCAACCCCACCTCATCGTCCCCGGCCCACCGGCCACGACATCGCTCAACGGTCCACTTTCTCACCCGTGCCCGACGGGTCGCCGCTTCCCGGTCCGGTGTCCGGTGTCGGGTCACTCGGCTGCCCGGGGTCGGGGCTGCTGATGTCGCCCTCTGAGCCCTCTGAGCCCTCTGAGCCCTCTGAGCCCTCTGAGCCCTCTGAGCCTTCCGCGTCCTCCGCAGCCGCGCCTCGCGCAGCCGCCCGCTTGCGTTGGGTGTACATCCTGACGCCTGCCAGGACGAGCAGCAGCACGCCTCCGGCGATGACGAGCATCACGGTGGGAGTGATCTCGGAGACCTTCACCGTGAACTTCATCGGGTCGCCGTACGGCTTTCCGTCTTCGGTGAAGAGCTGGGCCGTCATCTGCACCGGGCCGTTTGCGTTGGCCGCCGCGGCGAACTTCACCGACTGGCTGTGGCCGCCGTCGACCTTGATCGGCTGCTGGGCGGTGGCCTTGTCCTGGTCGAGGTTGAGACGGGTGGCGTTGTCCGACGTCAGCCGCAGCACCAGACGGTCGATCCCCTGGACCAGCCTGTTCTGCACAGTGACCGGGATCGTTGCACTGCGCCCCGACAAGGTGATGGCCGACTTCTCAATCAGCTGCACCTCTTCGGTGAGGCTCCGCAGATAGGCCCGCACACCGTCGCGGTACAGCTGGGCCCCCACCGGGTTGCCACGCCAGGAGGTGGACATCTCCCTGTCGATCGCCCTGCCGAACGGGGTCTCCACCCGGTCCTGCGCGGTGAGGATGACCTTGAAGTTGTCGAGGGTGTTCTGCGTGTTCCTGATGTCGCGGAATGCCTGGGGCGGCAACTCCTGCCTGCGCAGCTGCTCGGGATAGCGAGAGGTACCGGGGACCTTGGTCGCGGCATTGGCGTCGGGCTTGGTGCCCGCGGCAGCAACCAGGTCGATGGGCTGCGTCCAGCGCTGGGCTTCGAGGGCTTGCAGCGCGCGTGCCATGGACTGCGCCTGGGACGCACTCGGGATCCGCTGCGGGGCGACGACGATGCTCCGCTGGTTGGCGGGGGCCTGGAGGGTCAGCGTCAGCGTCTGGGCGAGGAACTCCTGCACCGCGAGGGTGGAATCTCCGGTCTTGATCATGTCGCCTTGGAAGGCGGTGGAGAGCCGGGCATCGGCGACCACTGCCGTTGTCCCGCCCCCGATGGGGCGCGCCGCGCTGGGCGTGTACCACAGGTCGTCCTGCAGGCTGTCGCTGCGGGCGATCACTTTATGGGCGCCGGCCGAGGTGGCGACATCGACGATCGAGGAGTCGATGGCGCCGTTGACGGGCCACGCGAAGTCGATGGACGGCTTCACATGGAGGATTGTCTCCACGGTCGTTTCGGCGACCTTGGTGGCCGACTGCAGATGGCTGAGGGATCCGGAGATGTTCTTGCCGCGGTGCGCCAGGGACGCCAGATCAGGGTCGGCGAACGGCAACGCGACCACCTTGCGGCCCTGAACCGCGGCCTCGACGGCGCTCAGCCACTGCTTGGCGACCGCCTGGTTCTTGCCCGGGACGGTGGTGGCACCGTTCTTGACCCGGTAGTTCCTGGTCATCGCATCAACGCTGGCCAGCAGATCCGGGTCGACGACCCAGGTGACGGGCAGATCCCTGCCGAGGGAGACGAGCTGGTCCAGCCGTCCGCCCGGGGCGAGCTCAGTGGCCAGCCTCTCGTCTTCGAAGACTGGAGTCTGCTGCTCGTCCGATCCTGTTTCCGAGGTGAGGTGGGTCGAGGAGATCAGCGGCCAGAGATAGGTCAACTGGGTCTTCTTCTGCACAGCCTCGGGCTGCCACGGAAGGAGGGTCCGCTCGATGCCCAGGACCTGGTTGAACGGCTCGGCCGGGGTTTGGCCCGACAGGGACACACCGAGCTGGTAGACGCCGTCGTCGTTGAGTTCGAGGTCATTGACCGGGATGGAGAGCGTGAACTCGCGGCTGATGTCGGAGACGAGCCTGGGGATCTTGACTGTGTACTTGTCTCCGACCGGCGAGGCATCGGTGCCTGGCGCATAGCCGGTCCGCTGGGCGACGCGGTCGATGGCCGCCCTGCTGGACAGCCTCGGCCCCAGCCGTAGATCGATCTCGGCGTTGGTGATGGTCTGCTTGCCCTTGTTGATCACTGTGCCGGAGATCGTGAGCGTGTCGCTCTTGCCAGGGGCGGTCGGCGTCAGAGTGTCGAGAGACACATCGACCGTGCGGGAACTCGAGGCGTCCTCGGCCGCGTGCGCGGCTGGTGTGGCCGGGCCGCACAGCAGTCCGGCCACAAGCCCGGCGCCGAGGATCAGGGAGGCTGTGCGCCGCAGCCACCGGCGGGCAGGAGAAGGATTCATCCCCTGGAAGTCTGCCGCCTCGGCCACGCGCTCGTCCGTCCTCATAGTCTGCCGCCGCTGGTGGGTGTCGCTAGTTGCGTCCACGCATGGTAACGAGGTGCGCTGTGTCGAAGTGCCGCGGAGTGCGCCACATGATCGGAACGGCGTCATAAACAGGGGCGCTGCGGTCGGCCGAGGCACGTACCCTTTTCTGTTGTGCCGAACGCCAATGAAGACAACCCCACTGCACTGAGCCAGGTGCAACGCCGCGCGGTGAGCGAACTGCTGCGGGTGTCCCCTGTCGCCGACGACCTTGCCCGCCGCTTTCAGGAGGCCGGGTTCAGTCTTGCCCTGGTCGGCGGCTCAGTCCGGGATGCGCTCCTCGGCCGGCTCGGCAATGACCTGGACTTCACGACGGACGCCCGCCCCGACGACGTGCTGAAGATCATCCGTCCGTGGGCAGACTCGGTCTGGGAGGTTGGGATCGCCTTCGGTACGGTCGGCTGCCAGAAGCAGGGCTACCAGATCGAGGTCACCACGTACCGCTCGGAGGCTTACGACAGGACCTCGCGCAAGCCCGAGGTGTCCTACGGAGACTCGATCGAGGAAGACCTCGCCCGGCGCGACTTCACCGTGAACGCGATGGCCGTGGCGCTACCGGAGAAAGAGTTCGTCGATCCGCACGGCGGTCTCGAGGATCTCGCCGCGCGAGTCCTGCGGACCCCGGGCACGCCCGAGGAGTCCTTCTCCGACGACCCGCTGCGCATGATGCGGGCAGCCCGCTTCGCCGCGCAGCTGGACTTCGAGGTGGCGCCCGAGGTCGTCACCGCGATGAAGGAGATGGCCGACCGTATCGACATCGTCTCCGCCGAACGGGTGCGCGATGAGCTCAACAAGCTGATCCTCTCCACCCACCCCCGCAAGGGACTGGCGCTGCTCGTTGACTCAGGCCTGGCCGACCATGTGCTGCCCGAGCTTCCCGCGTTGCGTCTGGAGAGTGACGAGCACCACCGCCACAAGGATGTGTACGAGCACTCTCTGACCGTCCTGGAACAGGCGATGGATCTGGAGGAGGACGGCCCCGATCTAGTGCTGCGGCTGGCCGCGCTTCTCCATGACATCGGAAAGCCACGGACGCGGCGCTTCGAGAAG
This sequence comes from Streptomyces sp. NPDC000880, assembly GCF_053599675.1. Classification (NCBI taxonomy): domain Bacteria; kingdom Bacillati; phylum Actinomycetota; class Actinomycetes; order Kitasatosporales; family Streptomycetaceae; genus Streptomyces; species Streptomyces sp. NPDC000880. The sequence goes on from NZ_JBSFMS010000007.1 coordinate 100,397, forward strand.
GACGGCCGGGTCTCCTTCCACCACCACGAGGTGGTGGGCGCGAAGATGACCAAGAAGCGGATGACTGCGCTCAAGTACTCCAATGACATGATCAAGGACGTCTCGCGGCTGGTGGAGCTGCATTTGCGCTTCCACGGCTACGGGGCCGGGGAATGGACGGACTCGGCGGTACGGCGGTACGTGCGTGATGCTGGGCCGCAGCTGGAGCGTCTGCACAAACTGACCCGCTCGGACTGCACCACGCGGAACAAGCGCAAGGCCGCCGCCCTCTCCCGGGCCTATGACGGGCTTGAGGAGCGCATCGCGCAGTTGCAGGAGCGGGAGGAGCTGGACGCGATCAGGCCCGACCTGGACGGCAACCAGATCCAGGAGATCCTGGGCGTGGGCCCTGGCCCGGTGATTGGCAAGGCGTACGCGTTCCTGCTGGAGCTGCGCCTGGAGAGCGGGCCGATGGAGCATGATGCGGCCGTCGCGGCGCTCAAGGAGTGGTGGGCAACGCAGGGCTGAGCGTGAAACGGCTCCATGTTTCACGTGAAACGTGGAGCCGGATCGATGAGCGAAGGGGCGATGTTTCACGTGAAACATCGCCGGCGCGATCCGTCGTTTGGTGCGCGCACGCTATATCGCCGCGCCAACACGGCACCAACGGGCCATGGTTGCCGCGACGGCCGCGTAGATGACCGCGACCACGACCACCAGGTGGACCGACCGGCCGTCGGGCGGCAGCATCAGCGCGGCGATGGCCGCCGCGCCCACGAAGGCGACGTTGAACAGTACGTCGTAGAGGGAGAAGGTCCTGCCGCGGTAGGCGTCATCCACCGATGTCTGCACCACCGTGTCCGTGGCGATCTTCGCGCCTTGGGTGATGAGCCCCAGGATGAACGCGGCGACCAATATCGGCTCGGGCTCGAACGGCAGCCCCAGCGCCGGTTCAAGAACGGCTGCCGCTGCCGCGCACGCCATCATCCATCCGAACTGGCCGAGCCGGCCGACCGCCCACGGTGTCAGCACCGCCGCCGCGAAGAATCCCGCGCCTGAGACGGTGATGGCCAGGCCCAGCAAGGCCAGGCCCTCCGACTCCTTCTCGGACCAGGCGTACCGGCAGAGCATCAGCACCATGACTGTCAGCGCCCCGTAGCAGAAGCGCATCAGCGTCATGGCGGCCATCGCGCGTGCCGCCGCCCGGCGCTCGGTCAGGTGCCGCAGTCCGCCCACCAGTCCGCGCGCGGTGGAGGCCAGGGCGGCGGCCAGTCGCGGCTGCACCAACTCCTGGTCGGGACCCAGTAGTTCACGTGGCATCCGGAGCGAGGACAGGGCCGAGCAGAGATAGAGCGCGGCGCCCAGCAGGACCACCGCGGCGTCGGAGTCCGTGGACACCAGCCGTACCGCGAAGGCGAGTCCGCCGCCCGCGGTCGCGGCGAGTGTGCCGGCCGTCGGAGAAAGGGAGTTGGCCATGACGAGCCGGTCGGAGTCGACCACCCTCGGCAGTGAGGCGGAGAGCCCGGCCAGTACAAAGCGGTTGACGGCTGTGACGGACAGGGCCGAGGCGTAGAAGAGCCAGTCGGGTACGGAGGCGAGAATCAGCACCGCCGTTCCGCTCGCGAGGAGGGCCCGCAGCAGATTCCCGTACAAGAAGACCTGCCTGCGCTGCCAGCGGTCCAGCAGGACGCCGGCGAAGGGGCCGATCAAGGAGTACGGCAGCAGCAGCACCGCCATGGCCGAGGCGATCGCGGCCGGCGAGGTCTGTTTCTCCGGGGAGAACACGACGTACGTGGCGAGCGCGACCTGATAGACGCCGTCGGCCGACTGGGAGAGGAGCCGGACCGCCAAAAGCCGGCGGAAGTTCTTCAGGCGCAGGAGTACGCGCAGATCACGTACGACAGGCATGCGATCAAGCCTCACATACGAGGGGGGTCCCCTGGCGGATTACCAGGGGACCCCCCTCGGTCGAGCAGGCGAACGCTTAGCGCTCGACCTCGCCCTTGATGAACTTCTCGACGATGTCACGGGCCTGGTCGTCGAAGTACTGGACCGGCGGGGACTTCATGAAGTAGGAGGACGCGGAGAGGATCGGGCCGCCGATGCCGCGATCCTTGGCGATCTTCGCGGCGCGCACGGCGTCGATGATGACACCCGCGGAGTTCGGGGAGTCCCAGACCTCGAGCTTGTACTCCAGGTTCAGCGGGACGTCACCGAAGGCACGGCCCTCGAGGCGGACGTACGCCCACTTGCGGTCGTCCAACCAGGCCACGTAGTCCGACGGGCCAATGTGGACGTTGTCCTCACCGAGTTCGCGGTCAGGGATCTGGGAGGTGACGGCCTGCGTCTTCGAGATCTTCTTGGACTCCAGGCGCTCACGCTCGAGCATGTTCTTGAAGTCCATGTTCCCGCCGACGTTCAGCTGCATCGTGCGGTCCAGGATGACGCCCCGGTCCTCGAAGAGCTTCGCCAGCACGCGGTGCGTGATCGTGGCGCCGACCTGCGACTTGATGTCGTCACCGACGATCGGGACACCCGCCTCGGTGAACTTGTCCGCCCACTCCTTGGTGCCGGCGATGAAGACCGGGAGGGCGTTGACGAACGCGACCTTGGCGTCGATGGCGCACTGCGCGTAGTGCTTCGCAGCATCGTCGGAACCGACGGGCAGGTAGCAGACCAGGACGTCGACCTGCTTGTCCTTGAGGGTCTGGACGATGTCGACCGGCGCCTCGGAGGACTCTTCGATGGTCTGGCGGTAGTACTTGCCCAGGCCGTCGAGGGTGTGGCCACGCTGCACGGTGACGCCGGTGTTCGGCACGTCGCAGATCTTGATGGTGTTGTTCTCGCTGGCACCGATGGCGTCCGAGAGGTCGAGACCGACCTTCTTGGCGTCGACATCGAAGGCGGCCACGAACTCGACGTCGGAGACGTGGTAGTCGCCGAACTGGACGTGCATCAGACCCGGCACCTTGGCGGCCGGGTCGGCGTCCTTGTAGTACTCGACGCCCTGCACCAGCGAGGCGGCGCAGTTGCCTACGCCGACGATGGCTACACGAACCGAACCCATTCCGGTTGCTCCCTGTTTGATCTCGGTATTCCGGATGAAACCCTGCGGACCGCAAGGCCTCACTTGGCGGTGTCGTCGGACGGATCCGGCGGGGTGGAGTGCCCGGGGGGTGTTCCCCCGGAGGGCTCGGCACCCCTGTGCCGGGGCAGGCCGCCCGTCTCTCCAGATGTGTCGTCCTGCTGAGCTGAGCTCTCGGGGGCGGGCTGTCGCTGATCCCGCCCCGCCCGCTCGCTCTCAATGAGCTCGTTCAGCCAGCGCACTTCGCGCTCCACGGACTCCATGCCGTGTCTCTGCAGCTCAAGCGTGTAGTCGTCGAGGCGCTCGCGGGTACGAGCCAGGGAGGCGCGCATCTTCTCCAGACGCTCCTCCAGCCGGCTGCGGCGGCCCTCCAGCACCCGCATCCGCACCTCGCGCTCCGTCTGCCCGAAGAAGGCGAAACGGGCAGCGAAGTGCTCGTCCTCCCAGGTGTCCGGGCCGGTGTGGGAGAGCAGCTCCTCGAAGTGCTCCTTACCTTCCGCCGTCAATCGGTAGACGATCTTGGCGCGGCGCCCTGCGAGTGAAGCGGCGAGCGCATCCTCGGGAGCGCTACCCGGCTCCTCGATCAACCAGCCGTTGGCGACCAGCGTCTTGAGGCAGGGGTAGAGAGTGCCGTAACTGAAGGCCCGGAAGATTCCCAGCGAGGTATTGAGCCGTTTCCGCAGCTCGTACCCGTGCATCGGCGCCTCACGGAGCAAACCCAGCACGGCGAATTCGAGGATGCCGGAGCGCCTGCTCATCGTCGCCTCCCTCGCCGTCCCGGTCGCTTATGTCGTGCTGATGTATCGACTCGATACATCAGCACGATAGAACGACGTTCCTGCTGCGACAAGGGGGGGCATGGTGAACGGCGTCACATCGTCAATTCATAGCGGGCAAGTTGCCTGATTTGGGGTGAACTTTGGCCCTAGGTGGGTTTTGACCGTGCGTAGTCTGTGCGCCATGCAGACCACCGGGAACCACGGGACGCCTGAGAGCGTCATCGCCGGGGATGCACAGCGGATGAGCCCTTCGCGGGGCTGGTCCGTATCCATTTCGGGGGGACCGGAACACAACTGCCGCTTCCAGGCGTCTCGCCTGCCCGAGGAGTAGTCGTTCGATGAGCGAGCACCGTCGCAAACCGCCGCAGTCGCAAGGTGGCGGTCGTGCCGCGGCCAGGCGCGCTGCCCCGCAGCCGTCTGGCCGCCGCGCAGCCCCGTCCCGGGGCACCACCTCAGGGTCTCCTTCCGCTTCGTCCGGCGAGGAGCGTTCGTACGGCGGCCGGGCCGAGGCCCGCCGTGCCGCACAGCGCAACGGAGGTGGTCGCCGGCGCGTGGACGAAGGCGCGGGCGCCGGCCACGGAGGCCGGGGAGGCGGCCGCCGGGGAGGCGGCGGCGGGGGCCATGACAGTCCCGGCCGTGGTCGCGGCGGGCGGCCGTCCCAGAAGCGGATGATCGACTACCCGCGCCACAACAAGTACGGATGGCGCCGGTGGGTACCGTCCTGGAAGCTGGCCACCGGACTCTGCCTGGGCTTCGTCGGCAGCCTGATGGCCGCCGCGACCATTGCGTACGCGATGGTGGATGTTCCCAACCCGGACAAGACGGCCGAGGCGCAGAACAACGTCTACTACTGGGCGGACGACTCCCAGATGGCGGCCACCGGTGGCGAGATCAACCGGCAGATCGTCCCCATCGACCAGATCCCCGCTGAGATGCAGAACGCCGTGATCTCGGCGGAGAACAAGACGTTCAGGACCGACTCGGGCATCGACCCGATGGGCATCGGCCGAGCCCTGTTCAACATGGCCAAGGGCGGGCAGACCCAGGGTGGCTCCACCATCACCCAGCAGTACGTGAAGAACGCGATGCTCGGCGACCAGTCCCAGACCCTGACCCGTAAGTTCAAGGAGCTGTTCATCTCCATAAGGGTCGGCACGGACATGGACAAGCCGCAGATCATGGCCGGCTACCTGAACACCTCGTACTACGGACGCGGCGCGTACGGAATTCAGGCCGCGGCCCGCACGTACTACGGAAAGAACGCCAAGGAGCTGGACGCCAGCCAATGCGCGTTCCTCGCCTCGCTCCTCAAGGGCGCGACCTACTTCGACCCTGCCGGCGCCGAGGACATCGACCCTGCGGCGACACCGGCGGCCAACAGGGCTCGCGCTACCACGCGCATGAACTGGATCCTCGACGAGATGGTCAAGGACAACCACCTCAGTGCCGCTGAACGCGCCAAGTACACCAAGCTCCCGCCGCTCGCCCCGCCCAAGAAGAACGCACAGCTGGGGGGCCAGATCGGTTATCTGGTGGCCCTTGCCAAGTCGAACTTCCTCAACAACAACGACAGGGGCATCACGGCCGACGACCTCGCACGCGGCGGCTATGAGATCCACACGACCTTCGAGAAGGACAGGGTCAATAAGCTCGAGGCCGCGGTCAAGAAGGTTCAGGCGGCCAACATCAAGCCGGACAAGCGCCCCGAGACCGACACGTTCGTTCAGTTCGGCGGCGCCTCGGTAGAGCCGACGACCGGCAAGATCGTCGCCATTTACGGTGGCGAGGACGCCACCAAACACTTCACCAACAACGCCGACCAGACCGGCGCCCAGGTCGGATCGACCTTCAAGCCGTTCGTACTGGCCGCGGCGATGCGGGACGGTGTGCTCGACCCGAGTCAGCCTGCAGACCAGGGGGACGAGTACCGCCGCAAGGTCGACCCTGACAAGACCGTGTACAACGGCAAGAACAAGCTCAAGATCAAGAACTACGACGGCACCGTCTGGAAGAACGAGGAAGGAAAGGAATGGCTGCAGCGCAACGACGGCGATGAGTCGTACAAGAACATCAACTTGCGTGAAGCCATGATCCACTCCGCCAACTCGCCCTTCGTGCAGCTGGGCATGGACGTCGGCATTCCTAACGTCAGGAAGGCTGCTATCGCCGCAGGCCTGCTCGATTCCTCCCTCTCGAAGTCGAACGTCCCCTCCTTCTCGATCGGTATCTCGGATCCCAGCGCGATCCGCATGGCCGGCTCCTACGCGACCTTCGCGGCCAACGGCGAGCAGATGGATCCGTTCTCCGTCACCAAGGTCGACTACAAGGGCCAGACGGTCTACGAGCACGACGACAAGCCCAAGCAGGCCTTCACCAGTGACGTCGCGAGCAATGTGACCGATGTGCTGAGGAGTGTCGTCGACGACCCACAGGGCACCGGCAAGAACGCCCGGCTCCCCGGCCGCCAGGTCGCCGGCAAGACCGGTACCACCGACGGCAACAAGTCGGCGTGGTTCGTGGGTTACACGCCGCAGTTGTCGACCGCCATCGACATGTACCGGCTCGACGACAACGAGAAGAGCGGCAATAAGCGCGGGTTCCTCGAGATGTACGGCACCGGTGGCCAGGACACGATCCACGGTGCGTCGTTCCCGTCCGAAATCTGGCAGAAGTACATGTCGGAGGCGCTCAAGGGCAAGCCGAAGCTGACCTTCCCTGATCCCGAGCCCCTCGACGCCCAGGCCATCTGGGGCGGCGGCGCCTCCAGCCCGCCTGCGTCGCCGTCCAATACGCCCTCCAGCACTCCGTCCTCGAGCCCGTCGGGCACGCCGTCCACCACACCTTCGGGCAGCCCCGACCCGAGCCAGACCTGCAATCCCTTGCAGGACTGGACATGCGGCACCACGGGTGGCGCCAACGGCGGCAGCCCAGGCGGCACCGGCGCCGGCGGGCCGACCGGCGATCCTTCGACCAGTCCGTCGTCGTCACCAGGCACCAATGGCAACAACGGCAACGGAGGGTTCATCGGAGGCCCGAGCAGTTAGTGGCCGCCGGTCCAAGCTCCGGCAACGCCATGAGGGCCGTCGCACCCGGTACGCACAGCACTGCGAAGCCGCCGCCGTGCTGGGGGAGTTGAGCCGGGCGCGGCTGCTGTCCCGCCC